>NZ_JARUBE010000004.1 GCF_029626035.1 Micromonospora sp. WMMD980 | reverse complement strand
GCGCGGTGAGCGCGTCCGGGACGGCACCGCCGAACATGCCGCTGTGCACCGCGTGGTCGAGCGTGCGGACCTCCACGAAGCAGTTCACGATGCCGCGCAGCGAGGTGGTCAGCGCCGGCACGCCGACGTCCCAGTTGGTGGAGTCGGCGATCACGATGACGTCCGACGCCAGGTCGTCGCGGTGCTCGGCGAGCAGCCGCTCCAGCGAGTCGGAGCCGTACTCCTCCTCGCCCTCGACGAACAGCACCACGCCGACCGGCAGCCGGTCGCCGAACGCGCGCAGCGCGGCGACGTGCGCCATGATGCCGGCCTTGTCGTCGGCCGCGCCCCGGCCGTAGAGGCGGCCGTCGCGCTCCACCGGCTCGAACGGGTCGGACTCCCACAACGCCAGGTCGCCGACCGGCTGCACGTCGTGGTGGGCGTAGAGCAGCACGGTGGGCGCGCCGGCCGGAGCCGCCTTCGTCCCGATCACCGCCGGCTGGCCGCCGGAGCGGACGATCCGGGTGTCCAGGCCGCAACCGCGCAGCAGCTCCGCCACCGCCTCGGCGGAGCGCTCCACGTGCGAGTGGTCGAAGCCGTCGAAGGCGATGCCCGGGATGCGGACGAGTCGTTCCAGGTCGGCACGGACACCGGGCAGTTCCCGCTCGACGGCGGCCCGCACCTCGGACTCGGAAATGATCGGAGTGGTCATGACCGGAATCGTATGCCGGCCTTACCCGGTCACGCCGTCCGAGCCCGGCCGCCGCCCGAGCCGCACGTAGTAGCGCTCCGGGTCGTGCGGCAGGTCGGAAGCGCCGTCGACGACCAGGTCCACCGCCGCCGGGGTGCCGTCGGCGGCGAAGTGCGCCCGCTCCCCGGCGTGCCAGCGGCGCAGTTCGGGCAGGACCTGCGCGCCGTCGCGGGCCAACGCCCGGGACAACCGCAGCTCCCCCGGCGCGGTGACCAGCACCGAGAGGGTCAGCTCGGGGCGCACCACGGCGCGCGCCGCGCTCACCCCCTCGACGAGCAGCACCGGCGCCGCCGGCACCGGCACCACCGGACCCAGGAAACGCCCGCGCACCCAGCTGTACCGGCGGTAGCCGCCCGGCCGGCCGGCCCGCACCGGCCCGAGCACCCGCTCCTCCAGCCTGGCCCAGAACGTGAGCTGGTCGTCCCAGCCGTCCAGCAGGTCGTCGGTGTGGACCAGTGGCGGCCGGCCCGCGCCGGTCGCCACGAACGCGTCCGCGAGGCGCGTCGCGAACACGCTCTTGCCCGCGCCGCTCGGCCCGTCAACAGCCACCAGCCGGGTCCGTCCCAACCGCGGCGGCGCGGCCAGCACCCGCCGGACCAACCCGGCGTACGCCTCGACCACCGCGACGTTCACCCGACCGACGCTAACGTTCCCCCGTCCGCTGGATCCTGCGACCCGGGCGGACCGTTTCACCCGGCGGCCCGCCGACGCCGCGGGCATGATCTGGGGGTGCTCCATGACGTGATGTGTCCGGGCGTCGACGCCCTCCTGGAACAGGCCCGCGCCGGTCTCCGCCGGCTCACCCCGCACGAGACCGTCGAGGCGGTCCGCAACGGCGCGCTGCTCGTCGACACGCGCACCGAGGCGCAGCGCCGCGAGGAGGGTGAGCTGCCCGGCGCGATCGTCATCGACCGCACGGTGCTGGAGTGGCGACTCGACCCGGCCAGCGAGTGGCGCATCCCGGAGGCGATCGGCTACGACCGCGAGATCGTGGTGGTGTGCCGGCAGGGCTACAGCTCCAGCCTGGCCGCCGCCAGCCTGCAGACCCTCGGCCTGCGGCACGCCACCGACATGATCGGCGGCGTGCAGGGCTGGCGCGAGGCCGGCCTGCCGATGTCCGACCGCCCGGCGGACGTGCGCCACTGAGCCGTCCCGACCGGGTGCCGCCGGACCGCTCCGGTCACGACGGGCCGGGCGGTCGCCCGGGCGCGCCGGGCGGCACGAACGGCAGGCCCGGCGGCGGGCCCTCCTCGACCAGCCGCCACAACGCGCCGGTGTCCAGGTGCTCCTCCACCAGGTCACCGAGCAGGTCCAGCGTCCGTTCCCGGGCCGCCGCGAACGAGTTGTCCGGCGCGACCGCGAAGCCGGTCCGGCCGGCCGCCTCGGCGACCTCGGCGAGGAACCGGCGGCGGAACGCGTCCGACTCGAACGCGCCGTGCCAGTGGGTTCCGTACAGCGCGCCGAGCCGGGCGCCCTCGCCGGTGCCGTCGGTGTAGCGCAGCAGCGGCGGCAACCCCGGGTCGGCGGCGGAGACCCGGCCGTGGTGGATCTCGTACCCGTGCACCGGCACGTCACCGGCGGCGACGCCCGCGGCCCGGCGGACCGTCTTGCGCCTGTCGAAGGTGATCTCGACGGGCAGCAGCCCGAGGCCGGGCACGCTGCCCCGGCGGCTCTCCACCGGGTCGTGGATCATCCGGCCGAGCATCTGGAACCCGCCGCAGACGCCGAGCAGCGGGCGACCGGCGGCGACGTGCGCCCGCACCGCGTCGGCCAGCCCGGTCTCCCGCAGCCAGGCCAGGTCGGCGACGGTCGACTTGGAGCCGGGCAGCACCACCAGGTCGGCGGCGGCCAGTTCGGCCGGCTCGACGGTCAGCCGCACCCGCACCCCCGGCTCGGTGGCGAGCGCCTCGACGTCGGTGGCGTTGGAGATCCGGGGCAGCCGGACCACCGCGACGTCGAGCCAGTCCGTGCCGCGCGGCGCCGCCGGCCGGCCGAGCACCCGCCCGTACGCGAGCGAGTCCTCCGCGTCCAGCCACAGGTCCAGCGCCCACGGCAGCACGCCGAAGGTGGGGCGGCCGGTGGCCTGCCGCAGCATGTCCAGCCCGGGCCGGAGCAGCCCCAGGTCACCGCGGAACTTGTTGACCACGAAGCCGGCGACCAGCGCCTGGTCGGCGGCGTCGAGCAGGGCCACGGTGCCGAACATCGAGGCGAACACCCCGCCGCGGTCGATGTCGCCGACCACGATCGTGGGCAGGCCGGCCTGGCGGGCCAGCCCCATGTTGACGTAGTCACCGGCCCGCAGGTTGATCTCCGCAGGGCTGCCCGCGCCCTCGCAGACCACCACGTCGTACTCGGTGCGCAGCTCGGCCAGCGCCGCGTACGCGGTGGCGGCGAGCCGGGGCCGCAGCGTGTGGAAGTTGCCTGCGGTGACCGTGTCGACCGCCTCGCCGAGCAGCACCACCTGGCTGGCGTGGTCGCTACCCGGCTTGAGCAGCACCGGGTTGAACCGCAGGTCCGGCGCGAGCCCGGCGGCGGCGGCCTGCATGGCCTGGGCCCGGCCGATCTCCCCGCCCCGGCCGTCCGGGCCGACCACCACGGCCGAGTTGTTCGACATGTTCTGCGCCTTGAACGGCGCGACCCGAATGCCCCGCCGACGGAGCCAACGGCAGATGCCGGCGGTCAGCACGCTCTTGCCGGCGTCGGAGGTGGTGCCCGCGACCAGCAGCCCGCCGCTCACCGCCCGCTGCCCGAGCCGCTCGCCGCGACGCCTCCTGGCGTGCGCCCGGGAGCGCCGGTCGGTCCACACCGGGCGGCGCCGTACCCGCGCCCGGTGATGCCGGCGAGCGCGGCGTCGGTCGGGCCACGCCCGGTGATACCGGCGAGCGCGGCGTCGGTCGGGCCACGCCCGGCGGCGCCGGCGAGTGCGCGCAGCGCGGCGCGACCGGTCGCACCGGCCAGCCGACCCACGGTCACCGGGTAGAGCGCCGCCAACCCGAGAGCGGCCAGGCCCACCGCGCCGGAGACCCGGGCCGCGCGCGTCAGGTGCCGGGCCTCCGGACGGGGCCCGTCGCCGAGGAACGGCCGCGTATCCGAGCGGCCGAAGTAGACGTTGCGCCCACCCAGCCGGACACCGAGCACGCCCGCCATCGCCGCCTCACACTGCCCGGCGTTCGGGCTCGGATGGTCGCCCCGGTCCCGCCGCCAGACGTGCCAGGCCGTCGCCCGGTCCCCGTGCGCCACCGGCGCGACGGCCACCGTGAGCAGCCCGGTCAACCGCGACGGCGCCAGGTTGAGCAGGTCGTCCAGCCGGGCGGCCGGGGTGCCGAAGCGGGCGTAGCGGGGTGAGCGGTGACCGACCATGGCGTCGAGCGTGTTCGCCGCCCGGTAACCGAGCAGGCCGGGCAGCCCGGCGACCGCCCCCCAGACCAGCGGCGCGACCACCGCGTCGGAGGTGTTCTCGGCCACCGACTCGACGGTGGCACGGGCCAGTTCCGGCTCGTCCAGGGCGGACGGGTCCCGCCCGCACAGGTGGCCGAGGCGGGCCCGGGCGGCGGGCAGGTCGGCACGACGCAGCGCCCGACCCATCACCCGCGACTCGTGCCGCAGCGTGCGCCCGCCCAGCACCGCCCAGGTGCCGGCGGCCACCAGCGCGGCCCGGGCCACCGGGTGACGCCGGGTGGCGAGCGCGGCGGCAGCGCCGAGCAGCACCGGCCCGCCGACCGCGAGCGCGGTGAACGCCACCCCGACCGACCGCCGCGGGCGGTAGACCCGCCGCTCCAGGGCACCTGCCGCGCGACCGAAACCGGCCACCGGATGCCACCTGCGCGGGTCGCCGAGCAGCGCGTCGAGCGCGTAGCCCACCGCCAGCCCGGTCGCGTTCGCCATGGCGGTCGCCTGCCGCACCCGTCACCACCTCCGGCCGGCCAGCCTAGCCGCACCCGCGGTTCCCGAGGGACGCTCCGCCCTCCCTGACGATCCACCATCCCGCTACCGGTATGCGACCCGAGGTGGCGCTCTCTTCTCCGGGGCGCGGCATCCCCGTACCGCGGGGTGGCCACGCCCGGCGTCGCCACCCCGCGCCCCCGTCGCACCGGCCGCGGCCTCAGACGGACACCGTGCCACGCCGTCGGCCGCGGCGCCCCGGGGCGGACCCTCCGCCGTCGGGCCCCGCGACGCCAGGCCCGTCGTCGACGGGCAGCTCCACCTCGCCCAGCTCGTCGTCCTCGGCGGCGCCCAGCTTGTCTCCCCCCTCACCCAGTTCCCCCGGCTCCCCGGGCCGGGCGTCGAGCGGGTCGGGTTCGGCCGGCCGGTCGAGCGCGCCGGTGAGGCCGACCCGCGCCGGCCCGAACTCCGGCGGCAGGATGTCGTCGTCGAACGGCCGGGCGTCGAACGTGGTCGGGGCCAGCTCGTCGGGCACGGCCTCGGTCGCCTCGCCGTGCACGCGCTGCTCCGCCTCGGCGTCCTCGACCGAACTGGTGGCCGCGCGCGGCTGGTTGCGCAGGAACCGGGCCCGCCCCCGGGACAGGTCGTGCCCGACCGCCACGGCCTCCAACTCGTAGAGCGTCCGGTGGTTGCCGGCCTCGTCGGTCCAGTCGCGGGTGTAGAGGCGGCCGGCGACGATCACCGGATCGCCCAGGGCCACCGACGCCGCCACCCCCTCGGCGAGCCGCCGCCAGCAGTTCACCCGCACCCGCAGGCTGTTGCCGTCGACCCAGCGACCGCTGTCCCGGTCGAGGCGGCGTGCGGTCGAGGCGACCTTGAAGTTGGCCACGAGCGTGCCGCTCTGCGTGGTGCGGCGCCACTCCGGCGCGGTCAGCAGGTTGCCGACGATCGTGACGTAGGTGTCGAACATCGCCCCTCCCAGGGATCGGTTGTCCGGATGAGCGTGGGCCGAACCGGGCCGTCCGGACAGCCCGCCGGCCCCGCGCCTGTGGACGACGTACGGCCTGTGGACAACCGCCTGATCAAGGTCCCCATCTGCTAGGCCGATGGGCCCTACGGGTACGAGCTGCGGCGAAACATGATCGGAACGTGACCGGCGGGAGGCGTTCCGGAATCGTGCCGGTTGGGTAAGTACTTGATCAACCGAGAGAAAGGGAGCGCCGATGCTTCTCCGAGACGTCCGCGAGGCAGGGCGATGAGCGCCGTGGCGAACCCCGCGACCGTGGGCGAGTGCCTGCGGGTCGGTGCCGGGTTCTCCCAGGGCGACCGCAACTGGATCGCCGAGCAGTTCGCGACGCTTGACGCCCGGCTCGCCAGCTTCCACGCCGACGCCACCGAGCTGGAGGTGTCGGTCAAGGACCGCGAGGCCCGGGGCCAGAAGGTGACCCTGGAGTGCTGGGTGGCCGGCCGGCAGAAGATCGTCACCACCTCGACGGAGGAGGACCTGCACGCCGCGCTCAACGATGTCCGGGACGACCTGCGCCGCAAGCTCAACGACGCGAAGACTCGGCAGGAGCCGCGCAACAACAAGCACCTGCGCGCGACGGAGCAGCCCGACCCCGTCCCGCTGGACGACGTGCTGCGCCAGGACGCCGAAACCGCCTGACCCGGACCCGGCCCGCCCGCACGGTGCCGGCGGGCGGGCCGGCCGCAGGTGTCAACAGGGCCCCTTCCTCTACCGAATGCGTTAACAGGGGGCCCGGCCTTACACCCCTACCGCCGGGTAGCTCGGCGGCGTACCGTCGCGGTCGTGGAACCGGACGTGCTGGGAGCGCCCTACGAGCGGCGCACGATCGAACTGGGCACCGACGACGAGGGACCGGTCGTCGCGACCCTGGTCCGCCGCCGCGCCGACCGACCGACCGGCCGGGCCGTGCTCTACGTGCACGGCTTCGTCGACTACTTCTTCCAGACCCACGTGGCCGACTTCTTCGCCGCGCGCGGCTGGGACTTCTACGCCCTCGACCTGCGCAAGTACGGCCGCAGCCTGCTCCCGCACCAGACCCCGAACTTCTGCCGCGACCTGAGCGACTACTTCCCCGAGCTGGACGCCGCCGCGGAGATCATCCGTGCCGACGAGGGCCACGAGACGCTGCTCGCCATGGGCCACTCGACCGGCGGCCTGATCATCTCGCTCTGGGCGGACGCCCGCCGCGACGCCGGCCTGGTCGACGGCATCGTGCTCAACAGCCCCTTCTTCGATATCAACGCTCCCTGGTTGGTCCGTCGACCGCTCGCGGCCGCCGTCTCCCGCCTGGGCCGCCGGGCGCCGCAGCGCATCCTGCCGTTCGGGCTCGGCACCGTGTACGGCGAGAGCCTGCACGCCGACCACCGCGGCGAGTGGCGCTACGACCTGGCGTGGAAGCCGCTGGCCGGGTTCCCGGTCCGGGCCGGCTGGCTCGACGCGATCCGCACCGGCCAGCGCCGGCTGCGCGCCGGGCTGGGCATCGAGGTCCCGGTGCTGCTCGCCTGCTCGACCCGCAGCTTCCGGGGCGCGAAGTGGCACGAGAGCGCCACCGGGGCCGACGCGGTGCTCGACGTGGAGCACATGGTGCGCTGGGCGCCCCGCCTCGGCCGGCACGTCACGGTGGCCCGCTTCGACGGCGGGCTGCACGACCTCACGCTGTCCAGCCCCGGCGTACGCGAGAAGGTCTTCGCGGAGGTCGGGCGGTGGGCGGAGGGCTTCCTCCGCGCCGGCCCGACCGAGCCGGAGCCCGCGCCGCCGGCCCCCCGCCGCCCGGTCAAGGAACCCGCCGACGCGAGCGCCGAGGGCTGAACTGCCGGCCGTCTCCTTCGGTAGGTGGTGAGAAGGGGCCCCCTCTCTACCGGAGGCGTTAGGAAGGGGCCCCTCCTTCCGCTGCCTCGGCGAGCGCCGCACGGATGCGGTCGAACGTGGCGACCGGGTGCCCGCCGTCGCGGGCCGGCAGCAGCAGGCCCAGGCAGCGCGGCACCGGCTCGTCCGCCGCCCCGGCCTCCACCGTGAAGACCGGCGCGCCCACGTACCCGGCGGGCAGCTCGACGGTCACCCGCACCCCGTCGGCGTCCCGGGCGACCCGCTCGACCACCGCCTCCAGCGGCCGCGACCCGTCGTCGCCGACGCCCAGCGCCAGCACGAACGCCGAGCCGGGCGCCGCGCCGATCCGGGCGACCGCGTCGGCCGGCGCGGCCAGCGCCTCGGTGACCTGCTGGGTACGCCAGCGCCAGCCCCGGTCGTCGGCGTGCCCGTGCAGCCCGCCGGTGGGCATGGCGGCCACCCCCAGCTCCGGCAGGCGCAGCCAGTGGTCGGCGAAACCGGGCAGCTCGATCGGCTCCGCCGCCCCCTCGGCCGGCTCGGTGACGCTCGGCCGGAGCAGAATCTCCCCGTACGGCCGGTCGGTGAGCGCGTCGGCGGTGAGCAGCCACTCGTGCGCGACATCCCCGTCGTCGGTGGCGCCGACCAGCTCGCTGTAGAAGAAGGCGGTGCCGACCGTGCCGGCCGGCGCGCCGGGCCGCTCCGACCCGGCCACGGGCAGGATCGACCGCCCGAGGTGCTTGCACAGCTCGAAGACGATCTCGTTTTCGGTTTCCTGGTCGAGCAGCATCCGCCGAGGGTACGGACCGGGGCGCGCCCGCCGGCCCTTGACCCGCCGGAACTCCGGTGCCGGATGCGGCCCGGGCGTGGGACGCTGGCGGCGACGTGGGCGCGCCCACCCGTACCCCCGGCCGGGCCGGAGCCGGCGGTACCCTCTTGGCGCGACGACCGTCGACGCGCGCCCGTAGCTCAGCGGATAGAGCAGGGGACTTCTAATCCCAAGGCCGCAGGTTCGAATCCTGCCGGGCGCACTCTCACGCAGCAGGCTTGACCTGCCGTCACCAGCACCGCGCGGATCTGCGCCGACACGCTCGGCTTCGCCTACTTTTACGTCTCATCCAACGAGAACGCCGCGAAGGTGACCGCCTCCGACTACGACTGCATCACCCTGTCCGCCACGGGCGGCGGCGGAGGACTCCGGCATCGGTAACCCGCACCGCCAGCAAGAGACGATGCCCGGTAAGGATCACGCGGAGGCTTGCCGGGCGCTGTCATCCCGTCTAGCGACAGGGACCAATGGGTCGGGTGCGACGTGAACTCGGCACGGTAGGTTCATCTCGTGCTTCCGATGACTCTGCAAGAGATCACCGCCGCTATCGGTGGAGCCGTCCACGACGCCCCCGACACGGTGACGGTGGCGGCCCCGGTCGTGTTCGACAGCCGGCGCGTAGAGCCCGGCGGGATGTTCGTGGCGCTACCCGGTAAGCGTGTCGATGGGCACGACTACGCCGTCCAGGCGATCGAGGCTGGCGCGGCGGCTGTGCTGGCATCGCGGCCAGTTGGAGTGCCGGCGGTGGTCGTGGAGGACGTGCCCGCCGCCTACGGGAGGCTGGCCCGCGCGGTCGTGGACCGACTTCCGCAGACCACGGTGATCGGTGTGACTGGTTCGGTGGGCAAGACGTCGACCAAGGACATCCTCGCTCAGATCCTCCCGACGTGGGGTGCCACGGTGGCGAACCGGGCATCGAACAACAACGAGTTGGGGTTGCCCTACACGGTCACCCGCGCGACCGCCGACACCCGGTATCTCGTGTTGGAAATGGGCGCCCGTGGCATCGGGCACGTGGCCTACCTGACCCGGATTGCCCCGCCCAGGGTCAGCGTGGTTACGCGCGTCGGCCACGCGCACCTTGGCGAGTTCGGATCGGTGGAGAACATCGCTCAGGCCAAGGGCGAGATCGTGGAGGCGCTACCGGACATCCTCGACGGCGGGTTGGCCGTGCTCAACGGCGACGATGCGTTGGTTGCCGCGATGGCGAGCCGCACCACCGCACGGGTGCTGACGTACGGCATCGACAACCCGGCCGACGTGCGCGCCGAGGATGTGACCCTGGACGAGCTGGGCCGGGCTGCCTTCCGGCTCGTGCACGACGGTCAGGCCGCCGACGTGCGGTTGCGCCTCTACGGGTTGCACCAGGCGTCCAACGCGCTTGCCGCCGCAACGGTCGCCCTCGGTTTGGGCCATCCGATTGAGGCGGTAGCCGAGGCGGTGTCACAGGCCGAGGCGGTGTCGCCGGGACGCATGCAGGTCAGCAACCGCGCGGACGGCGTGACGATCATCAACGACGCCTACAACGCCGCGCCGGATGCGATGCGCGCCGCGTTGCGCGCCTTGAAGGCGATGACGGAGGACGGCCGGCGGGCGGTCGCGGTGCTCGGGGAAATGGCCGAGCTGGGCGAGCACGCCGCCCAGGTACACCGCGAGATCGGGCAGCACGTGGCCGAGGTCGGGGCCGGGTGGCTCGTGGCCATCGGCGGAGCCGACGCCGGGCAGTACGCGGCCGGAGCCGCCGGCACCGGCACGACGGTGGACCGGGCGGGCACCGTGGCCGAGGCGTGGGAACTGCTGCGCGACGGGTTGCGGCCGGGCGATGTGGTGTTGGTCAAGGCGGCCAACAGCGCCGGGCTCCTAGTACGGCAGCCGCCGTTTGAGATGTTGCTGGTGGGGGTCGGTAGACGAGGTGCGGCCACCGCGTGATCGTCTGTCTGCTGTGGACATAACTTCAGATCTGGCGGTGGCCGCGTGCCACAGCGTAGACCCTGCCCGGTGGCGGCAGGTCCTGGCCGGGGTGTGCGATGCGTTCGCGGGACGGTTCGGGCGGGTGGAGCCGCGGCGGGCGGCGGCGGCGTTCGTGACAGGGCTGCTCACGAATATCGAAATCAAGACGTGTTGGCAGTTGGCGGAGCAGGCCGGGCATGGCCGGCCGGACGCGATGCAGAGGTTGCTGTATCGGGCGAAGTGGGACGCCGACGCGGTGCGTGACGACGTGCGACAGGTCGTCGTCGACCGGCTTGGCGACCCCGACGGGGTCCTCGTCGTTGACGAGACCGGCGATCTGAAAAAAGGTGTGCACACCGTCGGTGTCCAGCGCCAATACACCGGCACCGCCGGGCGGATCGAGAACGCGCAGGTTGGCGTGTTCCTGGCCTACGCGAGCAGACACGGCCACACCCTGATCGACCGCCGGGTCTACCTACCGAAGTCCTGGACCGACGATCGACAGCGGTGTGAGCAGGCCGGCGTCCCGGACGACGTCGCGTTCGCCACCCGATCCGAGCTGGCCGACGACATGATCACCGCCGCTGTTCAAGCCCTGGTCCCGGCCCGATGGGTCGCCGCGGACGAGGCCTACGGCAACAAC
>NZ_JARUBE010000003.1:6600000-6779079 GCF_029626035.1 Micromonospora sp. WMMD980 | reverse complement strand
CGGGTTCTCCCAGGGCGACCGCAACTGGATCGCCGAGCAGTTCGCGACGCTTGACGCCCGGCTCGCCAGCTTCCACGCCGACGCCACCGAGCTGGAGGTGTCGGTCAAGGACCGCGAGGCCCGGGGCCAGAAGGTGACCCTGGAGTGCTGGGTGGCCGGCCGGCAGAAGATCGTCACCACCTCGACGGAGGAGGACCTGCACGCCGCGCTCAACGATGTCCGGGACGACCTGCGCCGCAAGCTCAACGACGCGAAGACTCGGCAGGAGCCGCGCAACAACAAGCACCTGCGCGCGACGGAGCAGCCCGACCCCGTCCCGCTGGACGACGTGCTGCGCCAGGACGCCGAAACCGCCTGACCCGGACCCGGCCCGCCCGCACGGTGCCGGCGGGCGGGCCGGCCGCAGGTGTCAACAGGGCCCCTTCCTCTACCGAATGCGTTAACAGGGGGCCCGGCCTTACACCCCTACCGCCGGGTAGCTCGGCGGCGTACCGTCGCGGTCGTGGAACCGGACGTGCTGGGAGCGCCCTACGAGCGGCGCACGATCGAACTGGGCACCGACGACGAGGGACCGGTCGTCGCGACCCTGGTCCGCCGCCGCGCCGACCGACCGACCGGCCGGGCCGTGCTCTACGTGCACGGCTTCGTCGACTACTTCTTCCAGACCCACGTGGCCGACTTCTTCGCCGCGCGCGGCTGGGACTTCTACGCCCTCGACCTGCGCAAGTACGGCCGCAGCCTGCTCCCGCACCAGACCCCGAACTTCTGCCGCGACCTGAGCGACTACTTCCCCGAGCTGGACGCCGCCGCGGAGATCATCCGTGCCGACGAGGGCCACGAGACGCTGCTCGCCATGGGCCACTCGACCGGCGGCCTGATCATCTCGCTCTGGGCGGACGCCCGCCGCGACGCCGGCCTGGTCGACGGCATCGTGCTCAACAGCCCCTTCTTCGATATCAACGCTCCCTGGTTGGTCCGTCGACCGCTCGCGGCCGCCGTCTCCCGCCTGGGCCGCCGGGCGCCGCAGCGCATCCTGCCGTTCGGGCTCGGCACCGTGTACGGCGAGAGCCTGCACGCCGACCACCGCGGCGAGTGGCGCTACGACCTGGCGTGGAAGCCGCTGGCCGGGTTCCCGGTCCGGGCCGGCTGGCTCGACGCGATCCGCACCGGCCAGCGCCGGCTGCGCGCCGGGCTGGGCATCGAGGTCCCGGTGCTGCTCGCCTGCTCGACCCGCAGCTTCCGGGGCGCGAAGTGGCACGAGAGCGCCACCGGGGCCGACGCGGTGCTCGACGTGGAGCACATGGTGCGCTGGGCGCCCCGCCTCGGCCGGCACGTCACGGTGGCCCGCTTCGACGGCGGGCTGCACGACCTCACGCTGTCCAGCCCCGGCGTACGCGAGAAGGTCTTCGCGGAGGTCGGGCGGTGGGCGGAGGGCTTCCTCCGCGCCGGCCCGACCGAGCCGGAGCCCGCGCCGCCGGCCCCCCGCCGCCCGGTCAAGGAACCCGCCGACGCGAGCGCCGAGGGCTGAACTGCCGGCCGTCTCCTTCGGTAGGTGGTGAGAAGGGGCCCCCTCTCTACCGGAGGCGTTAGGAAGGGGCCCCTCCTTCCGCTGCCTCGGCGAGCGCCGCACGGATGCGGTCGAACGTGGCGACCGGGTGCCCGCCGTCGCGGGCCGGCAGCAGCAGGCCCAGGCAGCGCGGCACCGGCTCGTCCGCCGCCCCGGCCTCCACCGTGAAGACCGGCGCGCCCACGTACCCGGCGGGCAGCTCGACGGTCACCCGCACCCCGTCGGCGTCCCGGGCGACCCGCTCGACCACCGCCTCCAGCGGCCGCGACCCGTCGTCGCCGACGCCCAGCGCCAGCACGAACGCCGAGCCGGGCGCCGCGCCGATCCGGGCGACCGCGTCGGCCGGCGCGGCCAGCGCCTCGGTGACCTGCTGGGTACGCCAGCGCCAGCCCCGGTCGTCGGCGTGCCCGTGCAGCCCGCCGGTGGGCATGGCGGCCACCCCCAGCTCCGGCAGGCGCAGCCAGTGGTCGGCGAAACCGGGCAGCTCGATCGGCTCCGCCGCCCCCTCGGCCGGCTCGGTGACGCTCGGCCGGAGCAGAATCTCCCCGTACGGCCGGTCGGTGAGCGCGTCGGCGGTGAGCAGCCACTCGTGCGCGACATCCCCGTCGTCGGTGGCGCCGACCAGCTCGCTGTAGAAGAAGGCGGTGCCGACCGTGCCGGCCGGCGCGCCGGGCCGCTCCGACCCGGCCACGGGCAGGATCGACCGCCCGAGGTGCTTGCACAGCTCGAAGACGATCTCGTTTTCGGTTTCCTGGTCGAGCAGCATCCGCCGAGGGTACGGACCGGGGCGCGCCCGCCGGCCCTTGACCCGCCGGAACTCCGGTGCCGGATGCGGCCCGGGCGTGGGACGCTGGCGGCGACGTGGGCGCGCCCACCCGTACCCCCGGCCGGGCCGGAGCCGGCGGTACCCTCTTGGCGCGACGACCGTCGACGCGCGCCCGTAGCTCAGCGGATAGAGCAGGGGACTTCTAATCCCAAGGCCGCAGGTTCGAATCCTGCCGGGCGCACTCTCACGCAGCAGGCTTGACCTGCCGTCACCAGCACCGCGCGGATCTGCGCCGACACGCTCGGCTTCGCCTACTTTTACGTCTCATCCAACGAGAACGCCGCGAAGGTGACCGCCTCCGACTACGACTGCATCACCCTGTCCGCCACGGGCGGCGGCGGAGGACTCCGGCATCGGTAACCCGCACCGCCAGCAAGAGACGATGCCCGGTAAGGATCACGCGGAGGCTTGCCGGGCGCTGTCATCCCGTCTAGCGACAGGGACCAATGGGTCGGGTGCGACGTGAACTCGGCACGGTAGGTTCATCTCGTGCTTCCGATGACTCTGCAAGAGATCACCGCCGCTATCGGTGGAGCCGTCCACGACGCCCCCGACACGGTGACGGTGGCGGCCCCGGTCGTGTTCGACAGCCGGCGCGTAGAGCCCGGCGGGATGTTCGTGGCGCTACCCGGTAAGCGTGTCGATGGGCACGACTACGCCGTCCAGGCGATCGAGGCTGGCGCGGCGGCTGTGCTGGCATCGCGGCCAGTTGGAGTGCCGGCGGTGGTCGTGGAGGACGTGCCCGCCGCCTACGGGAGGCTGGCCCGCGCGGTCGTGGACCGACTTCCGCAGACCACGGTGATCGGTGTGACTGGTTCGGTGGGCAAGACGTCGACCAAGGACATCCTCGCTCAGATCCTCCCGACGTGGGGTGCCACGGTGGCGAACCGGGCATCGAACAACAACGAGTTGGGGTTGCCCTACACGGTCACCCGCGCGACCGCCGACACCCGGTATCTCGTGTTGGAAATGGGCGCCCGTGGCATCGGGCACGTGGCCTACCTGACCCGGATTGCCCCGCCCAGGGTCAGCGTGGTTACGCGCGTCGGCCACGCGCACCTTGGCGAGTTCGGATCGGTGGAGAACATCGCTCAGGCCAAGGGCGAGATCGTGGAGGCGCTACCGGACATCCTCGACGGCGGGTTGGCCGTGCTCAACGGCGACGATGCGTTGGTTGCCGCGATGGCGAGCCGCACCACCGCACGGGTGCTGACGTACGGCATCGACAACCCGGCCGACGTGCGCGCCGAGGATGTGACCCTGGACGAGCTGGGCCGGGCTGCCTTCCGGCTCGTGCACGACGGTCAGGCCGCCGACGTGCGGTTGCGCCTCTACGGGTTGCACCAGGCGTCCAACGCGCTTGCCGCCGCAACGGTCGCCCTCGGTTTGGGCCATCCGATTGAGGCGGTAGCCGAGGCGGTGTCACAGGCCGAGGCGGTGTCGCCGGGACGCATGCAGGTCAGCAACCGCGCGGACGGCGTGACGATCATCAACGACGCCTACAACGCCGCGCCGGATGCGATGCGCGCCGCGTTGCGCGCCTTGAAGGCGATGACGGAGGACGGCCGGCGGGCGGTCGCGGTGCTCGGGGAAATGGCCGAGCTGGGCGAGCACGCCGCCCAGGTACACCGCGAGATCGGGCAGCACGTGGCCGAGGTCGGGGCCGGGTGGCTCGTGGCCATCGGCGGAGCCGACGCCGGGCAGTACGCGGCCGGAGCCGCCGGCACCGGCACGACGGTGGACCGGGCGGGCACCGTGGCCGAGGCGTGGGAACTGCTGCGCGACGGGTTGCGGCCGGGCGATGTGGTGTTGGTCAAGGCGGCCAACAGCGCCGGGCTCCTAGTACGGCAGCCGCCGTTTGAGATGTTGCTGGTGGGGGTCGGTAGACGAGGTGCGGCCACCGCGTGATCGTCTGTCTGCTGTGGACATAACTTCAGATCTGGCGGTGGCCGCGTGCCACAGCGTAGACCCTGCCCGGTGGCGGCAGGTCCTGGCCGGGGTGTGCGATGCGTTCGCGGGACGGTTCGGGCGGGTGGAGCCGCGGCGGGCGGCGGCGGCGTTCGTGACAGGGCTGCTCACGAATATCGAAATCAAGACGTGTTGGCAGTTGGCGGAGCAGGCCGGGCATGGCCGGCCGGACGCGATGCAGAGGTTGCTGTATCGGGCGAAGTGGGACGCCGACGCGGTGCGTGACGACGTGCGACAGGTCGTCGTCGACCGGCTTGGCGACCCCGACGGGGTCCTCGTCGTTGACGAGACCGGCGATCTGAAAAAAGGTGTGCACACCGTCGGTGTCCAGCGCCAATACACCGGCACCGCCGGGCGGATCGAGAACGCGCAGGTTGGCGTGTTCCTGGCCTACGCGAGCAGACACGGCCACACCCTGATCGACCGCCGGGTCTACCTACCGAAGTCCTGGACCGACGATCGACAGCGGTGTGAGCAGGCCGGCGTCCCGGACGACGTCGCGTTCGCCACCCGATCCGAGCTGGCCGACGACATGATCACCGCCGCTGTTCAAGCCCTGGTCCCGGCCCGATGGGTCGCCGCGGACGAGGCCTACGGCAACAACACTCGGCTGCGGGGTGAACTGCGCAAACTGCGCCTCGGCTACGTCTTGGCGGTCTCCTGCGATCATCTCGTGCCGATCGACGGCGGGAAGACCCGTTGTCGCGCCGACCGGCTGGCCGCCGACCTGCCTGCCACCGCGTGGACCCGGCGCAGTGCCGGCGACGGGTCGAAAGGGCCACGGTTCTACGACTGGGCATGGCTGACCGACGTCGGCGCCGACGGCGACTCGGACGACGACGGCCGGCACAGTCTGCTGATCCGCCGCAACAACACCACCGGTGAGCTGGCCTTCTACCGTTGCTGGACACCCGGCCCGGCCACCCTCGCCCAGCTCGTGCGGGTAGCGGGAGTTCGTTGGGTCGTGGAGGAATCGTTCCAGGCCGGAAAGGGTCAGGTCGGTCTTGACCAGCACCAAGTCCGCCGCTGGACGTCCTGGCACCGGTTCACCACCCTGGCCCTGGCAGCCCTCGCGGTCCTCGCGATCTGCGCCGCCGACGCCCGAACAGCAGACCGTCACGGTCAACCCGACATGATCGAGCTGACCGTCAACGAGATCCGCCGCCTGATCAACATCCTGCTCATCCGGCCGACCCGCAGCATCGCCTACCGTTTGCGCTGGTCAACATGGCGACGCCGACACCAAGCACGAGCCAAACGAGCCCACTACGCCCGCCGCCTCAACCTCGAATTCCCACCATGATCACGAATGGCGGCTGCCGTACTAGCGCTCGCGGACAAGCTGAACGAGGAACCCGGCGCTGTCACCGCCCAGGCGTAGAGGTCACGCGGACAACGCGACCTCGGACCGGCTGCTCAGGGCGTCGAGGATCGCCGGGCCGTAACCGGTGACGTCGCCGGTGCCCATGGTCAGCACCACATCACCGCGGCCGGCCATCCGACCGACGATCCGGGCGGCGTGGTCGGGGCCGAGCGGCAGGCAGTAGTCGCCGTCACGCAGCCGCCCCAGGATGGCCGTGCCGTCCGCGATCGGTCGACCCTCCGGCACGGTGCCGTGCACGTCGAGCAGCAGCACGTAGTCGGCCTTCTCCGCCAAGACCCCACCGATGCGGTTGCCGAAGGCCAGGACCCGGGCGTGTCCGGACGGCTGGAACACCACGAACACCCGACCCCGCGCCAGGGTGCGCGCGGCGTCCAGGTCGGCGGCGATCTCGTTCGGGTGATCGGCGTACGAGTCGATCACCGTCACCCCGGAGCGGGTGTCGATGTGCTCGAACCGACGGCGCACCCCGCCGAACGTGCACGCCGCGCCGGCCACGTCGGCGGGGTCGAGCCCGAGCGCCACCGCGCACGCCACGGCCGCCACCGCGTTGTCCAGGTGGTGCGTGGCCGGTCGCGGCAGGGTCACCCCGACCACGACGCCGTTGGGCATCCGCACCGACCCCGACGCGCTCCACCCCTCGGCGTGCACGTCCAGCAGCCGCACGTCCGCCGCCCGGTCGCGGCCGTAGCGCAGCACCGTCAGATCGGGTCGCTCGGCGGCGATGACATCGGCGGCCACCGTCGCGCCCACGCAGTCGGCGTTGACGATCAGGAACCCGTGCGGTGCGATCCGCGCCCCGAACCCGACGTAGGCGCGCAGCACGTCGGCGTGGTCGGTGAAGTTCTCCGGGTGGTCGTCGGTCACGTTGGTGATGACCGCGATTGACGGGGCCAGGAAGTGGAACGACCGGTCCGACTCGTCTGCCTCCGCGACCAGCAGCCGGGACGCGCCGAGGTGGGCGCCCGAGCTTGGCCCGTTCAGGTCGGCCCCGATGAGGTACGTCGGGTCCTGCCCGAGGGTGCGCAGGATGTGCGCGAGCATGCCGGTCGTCGTGGACTTGCCGTGCGACCCGGACACCGCCACCAGCCGCCGCCCGGCGGCCAGCCTGTCCAGAACCTGCGCCCGGTGCACCACCGGGATGCCGGCGACACGCGCCGCGCGGACCTCCGGCGCGTTCTGCGCAACGGTCGTGTAGACGACGCACGACGCGCCCTCGATGTACACCGCGTCGTGGCCGACCTGCACCCGGACGCCGGCCGTACGCAGCGCCGCGAGAGCCGCCGAGTCGTGTAGGTCGCTTCCGGTGACCTGGTGGCCCATCTCGGCCAGCAGCCGGGCCAGGCCGGACATCGCGCAGCCGCCGACGCCCACGAAGTGCGGGCGGGACAGGTCGATCGGACCGTCGTACGCCTCGATCGTCGGGTTACCAGTGATCGTGTCAGTCATGGTGTCGTGTCTCCTTCGGTAGAACTGGGGGATTGTTGCCAGGAGCAGACGTACGAAGCGGTTCACCTCCCTCCACTCGTGCGATTCCTCGGGCACGGCCGACCTGGCCCCGGGTCATCACCTCGGCCGCGTGGGTCCAATTGATCTGCGCCGGCCCGTTAATCGACTCGGCCTCCGAGGACGGGTAGCCAGGGCCGGAAACCGAGTTGCCAGGCCACATTGGCGAAGGAGAGGGCCGGCGGCCCTTGCGCGAGGTGCGGCAGGTTGGGCAGGCACATGGCCGACCGCCGGGGAAGCGGCGCGACCGGTGCGGGCGGTGCCTGGGACGGACCAGGTCATCGTCGTCATCCATGAGAAGGGGCCGACTCGGCAGCGATCCGTGGCGCTACGCCGAAGTAGTGCGGTCCGCCCACCCGTCGTGCGCCGATCAACTCCGGACGCGTCGCTCCCGGGACCCGTCGCGGTAGACGCAGCGCGATGCGGAACACCCGCACGGCGCTGTCACGGACGGAGCACGACCCAAGCGACCCACAGCCGATGCATCGTCCATCTGCACTCGATACCGCGTGCCGGTTTAGCTCGGCTTGCGCGATGTCGACCTGACCACCACCGAGGTAAGTCGTCACGTGATCTGCCTCCAAGGGGGGTGGGGCACGCCGCGTAAATCCATCCACGCTGGTCACACGGCGTGCCCCGCCCATCGCCCACCACCACGGCGCGCACCGCTCGTAGCAATGGGGAGCCCACTGCGGTCTCCGGTATGCAAGACGGAGGGGATATGGCCTAATGTGCACCGGGTTGGCCGCTGTCTTGCGTACCTACAGCGAATCGCAAACCACAGCCCGTAGGTACTCTGTGACGCACGTCGAAGCGGTGAACGTGGTGAAAGATCGACTAAAGGCGGGGGGCGCTGTGCCGCAACCAGGACCCGGAAATGCCAAGCTCGCAGCCGTCATCGCGGAGGCGGGAATGTCTCACGCCGAGGTTGCACGAGCGCTGGTCCGCGTCGCCCAGGAGAGCAACGCCAACGAGTTCGTCGGAGTAGGCCGCTCCCACGTCTCTCACTGGATCGCTGGCTCCAAACCCTCCGGCCGGGCACCTCTGCTGCTCTGTGAGGCGCTGTCTCGAAAGCTCGGTCGGGTCGTCACTCTCGACGAGATCGGGTTGCCCGGCCAACCGCTGTCCTCAACGGACATGCTCGGTTGGCAGGTCGATACGCTGTCATCGCTAACCGAACTCGGGAGAGTCGACGTGGACGCTGAACGCAGACGCGTTCTCAGCACTGCCGCCTACTCGCTCGCCGCGCTGGCGCTGCCAACCGATCGCTGGTGGACGCACATGGCCGAGCGTGGCCAGACCCGTGGTGCAGGAGCTGGCCGGAACGTGAGTAAGGGCGACGTCGAGGCAGTGACCGACATGGTTTCGCTGTTCTCACGCGTTGACCAGCGGCGAGGTGGCGGACACGCCCGCTCGGCAGTCGTCCAGTACCTCACCTCCGACGTGGCGAACTACCTACGCGGCCGGTACGCCGACGAAACCCTCAGACGTGACATGTTCACCGCCGCCAGTGAGCTGGCCTACCTGGCGGGCTGGATGGCGTTCGACAACGGCGAACACAACGTCGGCCAGCACTATTTCAACGTGGCAGTGAAGCTGGCCGCCGAGGCCGACAATCCTGCGATGGCAGGCCACGTCCTACGCGCAATGGCGCACCAGGCCGTCGACCTCGGGCACCACAAGCACGCTCTCGACCTGGCGGCGGCTTCCGTCGACGGTGAGCGCTACGAGTCCGCCTCCCCGAGAGAGCGCGCACTACTCGGCGTTGTCTACGCTCGCGCGCTCGCGGTGAACGGCGAGAAACAACGCTCCGCCCGCGCGCTACTCCGTGCCGAGGATGACCTCTCCTCCGCCACCCAAGGCGACGACGAACCCGGGAGGGTCTTCTTCTTCGCGGAAGCCAGCCTGGCTCACGAAACTGCCTGCGCGCTTCGCGATACGGGCGACTTGGCGGGCGCGGCGAGACACTTCCGCCGCAGCGTGAGGACCCGGAAAGCCTCGGCCTTTACGCGCACCCATGCAGTCACCCTCGGATACATGGGAGCAGTGCAGGCACGACAGGGCGAGATCGAGGAAGCCTGCGGCACGTGGTCCCGCGCGCTGGACGCGATGGACGGCGTCCGCTCGGGCCGCACACGCCAAGTTGCCGCCGACATGCGCGCCATCCTTGCCCCCTACACGCGCCGCAACATCCGAGCAGTCCGAGACATCGACACGCGAGCGAAGAGCTACCTGGCAGCGTTCGCCTAAACAGCAACCCCGAAGACCGGAGGCCGCGATGACAGCCGAAAGATTCACCGTCGAACCCATTGCGCACGTCGTAGGCGGGCGAACCGAGCCGACCGACGACTACTGGGGCGGCAGCCGAGCGATCGTCCGAATCGATGGCGAACGCTTCTCGCCGGCTGCCACCAAAGGGCTTGATGAGTTCTCTCACCTAGAAATCGTCTTCCGCTTCCACCTCACAGATCCTACCGATCTGCATCTTGGTGCTCGCCGCCCGAGAGACAACCCCGAGTGGCCCGAGGTAGGCATCTTCGGCCACCGCAACATGCGCCGCATCAACTGGCTAGGCGTATCCCGGTGCCGCCTCATCAAAGTTGAGGGTCTTGACCTTCACGTTGAGGATCTGGACGCGGTTAGCGGCAGCCCCGTTTTTGACATCAAGCCTTGGTTCTCGGAATTCGGCCCGCGAGGCGAAGTTCGCCAAGCCGACTGGACAACTCAGATGTTGGGACTCTACTTTTCGCCGCCGATCGAGAATCAGAAATAGCGAACATCTGAAGGACGACATATTCGGGTGGGCAGACCACTTCGACCTGCCACTTCACCCGAAAGCTAATCGCTAGGGCCAGCACTAGACTGGCTGTCGACATGACTCGCAGCCGTCGAATTGAAATGGAAACGCAACCTACCTGCCGAGCATTTGTAAGTCCCAGGGCGGGTTAACGAACGGCCAGGGAGGTCTCGTGCCGGAGTTCAAGGTCGAGGTCGAAGCTGAGGATGCGACACTTGCTGATCTCTGCTCGATGTATTGGGCTACTGAAGACGACGGCTCCTTCTCATGGACAGTAAAAGAATTATCAGAGCGCTTTGAACAGCCCGCACATAAGATCAGCAAGACCGTCTCGGAATCTTGCTATGCCCGCTCGTCCAGCAAGTCATGCGTTGAGTGCGGCAAGGGATTCATATACAGAACTCGTTCGGAATGGACCTCCGGCCACCGCTTCGCACCCACCCGTTGCCGGACCTGCGTCGAATCAGAGAAGCAACGACTGGAAGCTGACCGACGTAGAGCGGCGGCAGCTATGCAGGCTGCGATCTCCGAGCACTTCGAAGTAGCGGAGAGCGGGTCACCGATTCGTGCCGAAGATCTCGATCTGCCATCGGCTCTAGCGGTGGCCGCATTATTCGAAGACGGAGAAGAGGTCTCCGAAGGAGTTACCGTTCCAGTCGTAGAACGAGGCACCCCCTTAACGCCTACATCAGACCTTGATCTGAAGCTGCTCAAAGCCCTCATCGACCGAGGGATTCTACAGATACATCCCTCTTCGTCATCCGATGCTTTCGTATGGAAGGACGATGGCACGCTTGACAACCAACATTACCCAATGCTTGCGTCTTATTATCTGACAGGCACTGGCGATGTGGAGAGTCGGCTTCGAGAATACCTCAAGGGACTTTCCCAGATAATCTCTCGGGACAACTGGCCCGACCGTTGGACGGACCAGTTCTCGGACTTCTGGTTCGACCTCGCGGTGTCGGAGTGCAAAGCCTATTTGGTTCACATGCTCAAACGACATGGGCTCGATTTTACGCCAGGGCAACGGACAGAAGAGGTTTTCCGCCACGCGCTGCGTTGGTACTCAATCGGTCAGATGTACTACTTCATCTGGCGAGCAGCAAGAGATAGCGCCGCTTACATGGCGAGGGAACGGGTGCCTGCAAAGCAGGCCGCGAACAGCGCAATAACTAGAATCTCGGGAGACGTCGATCGCGCCTACGCCCAAGGTTGGGACGTAAGCGTTTATCGGCGCGACTCACGCTTGCCACAGTCGACGATTTCGCACATACTTTTCTCCCGAGCACTCCAACTCGAAGACGCTATGGCATATTCGCCGGTTGACCTTCCCGTCAGGCGAGCGGGCTTAGAATTGGCGTGGGAGAAGATTGACTTCACCGCCTTTGAGCGTCTTATCTTCCAGCTTGTTGTCGAGACCGAGGGTTACGAAAACGTCGATTGGCTTATGCACACCAACGCCGCCGACCATGGGCGTGATGTGAGTGCCATGCGCCTTCGCAAAGATCCATTGAGCGGGCATAGTTCACAGCGAGTCGCAATTCAATGCAAGCATTGGCTCTCCCGCGCCATCCGTGATACTGATGCAAGCCAAGCCGTCGTAAGCATCAGCCACTGGGACAATCCGCCATTCGATGTGCTTGTTCTGGCGACTAGTGGACGCTTCACCTCTGACGCCATCGCCTGGATCGAACGACACAATTCCCGTGGGCAGCGCCCAATAATCGAAGTTTGGAATGACGCCCGCTTGGAGTTTCTACTGAATGAGCGGCCTCATCTCATCCGCAGCTTCGGTTTACGCTAGATTGGGTTCAGCTCTACAGAGGCCACCTACCCACGCCTGCACTACGCGCCGACCGTCGTGCAGGTGTGCCCGCTGTGAGCCCGGACGCCGTTGGACCCGGCATCACGAGCTGACACGGACCGGCAAGCATAGGGGTGTCTACCAGGACAGATAGACACCCCTAGCCACTCATGACAACGCGCTAACCCGTGCGGAATTCAACTTCTAATCCCAAGGCCGCAGGTTCGAATCCTGCCGGGCGCACCGGTAACTGCCAGGAGTTGGACACCGCCGCCTTACGGCAGCAGGGCCGACAGCAGCAGATCGGCCACCCTCGCCGGCTGAGTGATCATCGCCAGATGTTCGGCGTCCAGGCTCCGGACCCGGTATCCACGTTCCTCCGCCTGCACCGCCGTGGCCTGGTACGCGGCGCTTAACTGGAGGTAGACCCGTCCGGCAGAGTGCCACCCCCGCCCTGGTGCCGGTAGCACCTCGGAGACGAGCTGCCACGGAAGCTCGGGTAAGCCGTGCAGCACCCGTCGCCGCTGTTCCGGGTCGGGCAGGATCTCGGCGATCGAGTGGGTGGGGAACCAGGTGTCCCACGTCGGCAGCCGGCCGGGAGCCGCCAGCTCGCGCAACCATGTGGCCTGCTCCGGCGGCAGCGACCCTAACCAACTCGTCCCCGGATGTGGCAGGCGGGCATCCATGAAGACGACGTCGAGCCGGTCGCCACCGACGGCGTCGGCGATGCCGGGCAGATAGGGACCGGCGCGGCTGTGGCCCACGACCACGGTGGGCGTGCCCCGGGTGATGTCGGCGGCGGACTCGCAGACCGCCGCGTGGAAGGACGGTGACTCGACCAGAGCGCGAAGGTCCAGGACCGCCACCCGCCACCCTGCCTCTTCGAGGTGCGGCCGCAGGGCACTCCACGTCTCCGAGGTGAGGAGCGGGCTGTGCACGAGAAGCATCGTCGGTCCGTTCATCAACTCGGGGACCGCCACCCTCGACCGCGCCGCTGCGGATCCGCGGCGGACGGCAGCGGCACCACGCGTTCCTCGTACACCTTGGTCTCGGCGCGGAATCGGTGGGCGCCCGGATGCCAGATCTCCTCGAACGGGCCCATCACATTGTCGCCGACCCCTCGGCGGCGAACCCGGGCCGCCAGCCAGGCGAGCAGCCCCAGGACGCCCACCAGGCAGCCGGCGACCAGCAGGATCGCCAGGACTACGCCCACCACCCCACGCTAGCCCAGCACCGGATATCCGGTTGACCGGCCGCCCGTGCCGAGCGGGATCATCGGGCCCATGCTGCTGCCCACCCCCACCCTGCGCACCGCCCGTCTCCGGCTGCGTCCCTTCGCCGACCGCGACGCGGACGACCTCTTCGCGTTGCACAGCAGCGCCCGCGTCCTGCGCTACTGGGACTCGCCGCCGTGGCACGACCCGGAACGCGCCGCGCGGTTCGTCGCGGCGTGCCGGCGGATGGCCGAGGAGGGCACCGGGGCGCGGGTGGCCGTGGACCGGCTCTCCGACGGGGCGTTCCTCGGCTGGTGCGGCCTGGTCCGCTGGAACCCGGATTACCGCAGCGCGTCGCTGGGCTACTGTTTCGACGACGCGGCCTGGGGCCAGGGGTACGCGACGGAGGCCGCGCGCGCCCTGCTGGGCTGGGCGTTCGACACGCTGGACCTGAACCGCGTCCAGGCGGAGACCGACACCCGCAACGTGGCGTCCGCCCGGGTGCTGGAGAAGCTCGGGTTCGTGCGGGAGGGCACGCTGCGGGAGGACTGCGTGGTGGCCGGCGAGGTCTCCGACTCGTGGGTGTTCGGGCTGCTGCGGCGGGACTGGCGACCGGCGGGCGATCAGGAGTCGGCCGGGACGCCCGCCTCCAGCTGACCGATCATCGGGCCGAGCAGGTCATTGAGTTCCCGGGTGAGCACGACGACCGCGCGTCGCGCGGTGGCCGCCAGCGCGTCGCCCGGCCCGTCGGGTGCCGGCGGCAGGTCGCCGAGCGGGACGGGCGCGTCGACCTGGAGCAGGGCGCGCAGGTGTGGGCTGCGGGTCAGGTCCTGTTCGGTCGGTGTCGTGTACTGCCCGAACAACTGCGGCCAGTCCCGCCATCCCCGGTCGCGCTGCCACTGCTTCGTCCAGGTGAGTTCGGCCGGCCACCGGGAGATCACCGTGACGGCGCCGATCAGGCTGCCGTCCCACGGGCTCGGCGCGCAGGTCGCCGACACGATCCGCCGATGCCAACGCACGTAGCCGGGTGACAGCTCGGTGGCGATCCGCCAGGCGGTCGCGGCGAACGCGACCGGCGCGATGTCGCCCCACGTGTCGGCGAATTCATCGGTACGTCCGAGCACCTCCGCCTCGTAGCGACCATGCCCGCCGGTGCCGTGCTCACGGTCGACGTGCTCGTCGAGCCAGAACGCGCGCGATTCCACCATGTCTCCCCCCGTCCGTCCGGACCCTCGTACCGGTCTACCACGCCCGGGCGCGCAATTCGGATGCACGCGCGTGGATCCTTCGTGATACTGCCCGGATGACCGACGACGCCGTCCGGGACGCCTGGGAGAGCGACGGGTTCGTCGTCCTGCCCGGCTTCCTCCCGGCCACCGACCTCGCGCCGGCGCTCGGCGAGTTGGGAAGCATGTTTCCGTCGCCGGAGGGCTTCCACGACGGGACGGATCCGCGTCGGGACCGCTACCTCGGCGACGAGTTCGCCGGCATCCAGGGGTTTCCGTTCGAGAGCGTCGAGTTGAGCCTGCTGGCGACGGGCGACCGCCTGGTGGGTCTGGCCCGCGCGTTGCTCCGTACCGACGATCTCCGCATCTCCTCGGCGGAGTCCTGGGCGAAGTTCACCGGGGCGGCCGACTACGACCAGGAGTTGCACCGCGACTACCTCAACCACACGCTGCTGGTGCCGACGGACGCTCCCGACTGTCGACAACTGGAGATGTTCGTCTACCTCGTCGACGTGCCCGAGGGCCTCGGCCCGCCGCACCTGCTGTCCAGGCGGCACACCCGGGATCTTCCGGCCAGGCCGAACTGGTATCCCCGGACCGATGTGGGCGAGCGGTTCGGTGACTTCGTCGCGCCCACCGGCAGCCCTGGTCTCTACGACGCGGAGGTGTCCGGCGCCGGTCCGGCCGGCACGGTGGTCGCGTTCCAGCCCGGCACGTTCCACCGGGGCACCGGCATGACCACGCCGCGCGGCGCCCGCTACACCATGCACCTCTGCTTCCGACCAACGGCTGTGGAGTGGGGCGACCGGCACGCCTGGGCCGAGCGGAGCCACCAGCCCGCCTGGTACCGATTCGTGAGCCGGGCCACCCCGGCGCAGCTCGGACTGTTCGGCTTTCCGCCGCCGGGCCATCCCTACTGGACCGCCGACACCGTCGCCGGTGTGGCGCAGCGTTATCCGCACCTGGACCTGACGCCCTGGCAGGTCTGCGGCGTCAGCGCGCGGCGCCGGCGAGCAGCCACCGCTGGACCGGGATCTCCAGCAGCACCCGGCCACCGTCCGGGGTGACCGGCTGACGGATGTCCCATCCGCCGTACTTGTCGGCGAAGGCCCGCACCACGGCGGCGGGGAAGTCGGCGTGGTGCAGCCGGGCGTCGCCCTCCGCGACGACCGGGTGGTCGCCGTCCTCCAGCGCCAGCGAGACGCGCGGGTCCGCCGCCACGTTGCGGGCCTTGACGCTGCCGGCCTCGCAGCCGACCCACCAGACGTCGTCGGCGTGAACGAACCAGACCGGCGTGACGTGCGGGCAGCCGTCCGGGCGCAGCGTGCACAGCCACACGTTCCGCTCCCGAACGAGCCGGGCGTCGACGTCGGGCGGAAGTGGGGCAGCCATCCGCACAGTGCACCACATCCCCGGAGAGCTGCGCGATCTGCTACGCGTCCTCGTACGACCACGACAGACAACGATATGCGCGTTGCGTATGGGACCGCGGGCGCGTGCGTGAGATCCTCAAGCCGCCCCGCCCACCGTCCGTAGCCGGCCGCTTCCCGAGGACGCGACGATGTCAGATGACCATCAGGTCCGTCATTGCCAATGCGGCACGCGCCTTGCGCGCGACAATCGGGATGGGCACTGCTCGCCCTGCCTCTCACAGCGACTTCGCAACCCGGGTGAGGCGCCCGAGGTTCCCGCCGAGTTCTGGGGTGAGGCATTCGTGTCGGGGGCGCTGCGGCGCCGCCACATGGGCCAGGTGATTCGGGCGTGGCGCACGCATCCTCATCACGGTCGCCATCCGGTCCCCCAGACTCAGGTGGCCGCGTGGGTGGGCATGAGCCAGGCTCAGCTCAGCCGGGTGGAGAACGGTCCGCCGATCGTTCACCTTGACCGTCTGGCCCAGTGGGCAACGGTGCTGCGCATACCCCCGGACCGGCTGTGGTTCGCGCTACCGGCCAGGAACGACCGGATCGACCAGATGGAGGGTGGAGTGGACAGGCGCCAGTTCTTCGCCTCGGCGGCCATCGCGACGGGGGGCATCCTGCGTGGACAGCCGACCCCTGAGAGTCGGGAGAGTGACGAGGCGGTCCTGTGGCTCGCATGGCATCTCTGGCAGAGCCGCACGGACGAGCTGGACCTATCGAGGGTCCCACAGCCGTTCGTCCGACGGTTGAACACGCATCCACACGTGGTCCGAGGAGCGGGAGGTGGCTATCGCTTCACTGACCCCCACTTGACTGAGGTCCTGGTCGCCCACCGAGTCTTCGGTGACATCACGCACGGCAGCGGCCACCTACTCGCCACGGCACAGACCAGCCATGCCACGGATCTGGTCATCAGCAGGCTGGTCGCGGGCGAGGAAGACACACGGCGGGGGCTTGTGCTCCTGATGCGTAGGGGCGCTACGGCCGTCCTCAGGGTGAATGCTGCTGGCATTCTCGCCAAGGTCGGTGCCGCCGAGCTGGATGATGGGGCAATTTCCGTAATCCGTGCGGATCAGGATGCTCGGCATCTCTACGTCACCGCCGTGGCCAGTCGAGTCCTGAAGGTGCCCTGGGAGCAAGCCGCTCACCTGTCCGCCATGAGCGAGTCACAGCGGAACGGCTGGGAATCGGGGGTCAGCGGCGACACCAGATCGCGGGCATCCCGGCTTCTCACCGACGAACTCATGAACAGCCGTGATGCCGCCGCGAGATGGTGTGCGGCGCTGCTTGTCTCGGGATGCATCGACACCGAGGACGCAGGCACACGATCTGTGATCATGTCGGCCGTGCGGCGTGAGCGGTGCCCGGAGAATCTACGAGCTTTCGCCGCTGCGTTGGCCGGAGTCACTCCACTGGCAATGGGGTAGGCGCATGAAGATGCTGTCAGTCAATCGCGGCGAAGAGGTTGTCGAGACGCTCACCCGGTTGGCCGCTGAGCAAGGGATCACCGACGGCGCGATCGTCTCCCTGATCGGCGCCGTGGACGAGTGCGCGATCAGCAACATGCCGGCCGGCGACGTGAGCACGGACATCGTCACCGAGTATCGGCAGCCATGTGAGGTGAGTGGCACCGGTGAGATCCGGGATGGCGAGGTGCATCTACACGTCGTGCTCGGCCGGGAAGGTGACGTCGCCCTCTCCGGCCACCTGCACTGGGCACGGGTGGAGTCCTTCTTCGTCCACGCGTACGCCGTGGCCCTGGAATCGGAATGACCACACGGCGACGTCACCGCGAGGCTACCCCGTCGAGTCGTTCCTGATATCAGCTCGAAAGGCACGCACGGCGGCGGGCGTGTCACCGGTCGCCGCTAATCTGCGCCCATGGTGACCGAGACGGACCTGCGCCTGCCCGACGGCCGCACCCTGCACGTCTACGACACCGGCGGGGTCGACCGGCTGCCCGTCGTCTGGCACCACGGCACGCCGAACGTCGGCGCCCCGCCCGCGCCGCTGTTCGCCGCCGCCGACCGCCTCGGGCTGCGCTGGGTGTCGCACGACCGTCCCGGTTACGGCGGCTCCACGCCGGCACCGGGTCGCGACGTCGCCTCGGCGGCGTCGGACGTGGCCGCGGTGGCCGACGCGCTCGGCCTCGACCGGTTCGCGGTGATGGGCCACTCCGGTGGCGGCCCACACGCCCTGGCCTGCGGCGCGCTGCTGCCCGAGCGGGTGGTCGCGGTGGTCGTGGGCGCCGGGCTGGCACCCTACGGCGCGGCCGGGCTGGACTGGTTCGCCGGCATGGTGCCGTCCGGGGTGGCGTCGCTGCGGGCCGCCGCCGCGGGTCGGGCGGCCAAGGAGGCGCACGAGACCTCCGGCGTGGAATACGATCCCGAGTTCACCGACGTCGACCTGGCCGCGCTGCACGCGGATTGGTCCTGGTTCGACAGCGTGGTCGGGCCCGGCACCGAGCGCGGTCCCGGCCCGCTGATCGACGACGACCTGGCCTATGTGCGGCCGTGGGGCTTCGACCCGGCCGACGTCGCGGTGCCGGTGCTGCTGCTGCACGGCGAGCGGGACGGCATCGCGCCGGTGGCACACGCCGAGTGGCTGGCCGCCCGGTGCCCGTCGGCCGAGTTGCGCTGCTTCTCCGGCGACGGGCACATCTCCGTGCTCCGGCACGCCGAGGCGGCCCTGGAGTGGCTCAGCCGCAGATCGGGTTAGCGACGCGCCGCGCACCGAGGGTGACCGTTCCGACAAAACATGTTATTCTCCGGCGTCAATCTCTGCCGTGCGGACCCGGCCGGGTCGCTGCCGGAAGGACACCTCCCCGATGCCGGTGGCCGCCGCCACGACCCTGCCCCGGTCCCCACTGGACCGTCCCGCGGGCGGCGCGTTCACGCTGATCTTCACCACCCTGCCGGCCCTGCTCCGGCTCACCTGCGGGCTGGTCGGCGCGGTGGTCGCCCTGTCGGTGCGGACGCCGCCGGTGCGGGTGGCGTTGCTGATCCCGGCCGTGTTGGCGCTCACCGCCTGGTCCTGCTGGTATGCGGCGCGCGCGTTCCGGCACGGTATCGGCGTCGCGCTGATGGCCGGCGACGTGGCGCTCACCACCGCCACCGCGCTGGCCCTCGGATGGCTGGTCGCGCCGGAGGTGCTGCCCGGCGAGGCGAGCTGGGTCGCGGTGCTGGCCAGCACCACCGTGATCAACGCACAGGCCACCGCCCCGGCCCGCTGGTCGGTGCCGGCCGGCCTGCTGGTCACCGCCGCCTACGCGACCGGCGCGACGCTGGCCGGCAACCCGGTCGAGGCCCGGGCGCACACCGGCACGTTGCTGGTGCAGACCGGCTGCACGGCGGTGATGACCGCGGTGATGCGCCGCTGGATCGGTCGGGGCGACGCCGCGTTCGCCGACTACCGGCGGTTGTCGCACGAGGTGGTGGTGGCGCGCACCGCGCGCGAGGCGGAACGGCGGCACAACCGGGACCTGCACGACACCGTGCTCGGCACGCTGACCATGGTCGGCCTCGGCGCGGTCCCCGGCGGCTCGGCGGCGCTGCGCGAGCGGTGCGCGGCGGATCTGCGTACCCTCGGCGCGCTGGCCGGCGCGCGGACCGCGACCGGCGAGGCGGACCTGGACGAGCGGCTGCGCACCGTCCTCGCCGGGCTGCCGGAGCTGCGGGTGACCGCGACGCTGCCGCGGTGCCGGGTGCCGGCGGAGGTCGCCGCGGCGCTCGCCGACAGCGCGGCCGCCGCGCTGGCCAACGTGGCGCGCCACGCGCCGGGCGCGACCACCGCGCTGCGGCTGGCGCGCGAGCGCGGCGCCGTCGTGGTCGAGGTGGTCGACGACGGTCCGGGCTTCGATCCGGCGACGGTCCCGGCCCACCGGTACGGGCTGCGCGAATCGATCCACGGTCGGATGGACACGGTGGCCGGTCGGGCGGTGGTGACCTCCGCCCCGGGCGCCGGCACCCGGGTACGGCTGGAGTGGTCGGATGGCGACTGAGTTTTCCACGGCGGTCACCGCCGGCCGGGCGTCACTCCCCCTGCCCCGGATGCCGGTGCGCGCCGGGGTGGCCGGGGCGTCGCCGGAGGCGCACGCCGTGGCGGACGCGTCGGACCGGGGCGCGCGGCTCGTCGCGGTGGTCATCGCGCTGGCCTGGCACCTGGTGATCGGGCTGCCGGCGGTGCTGGCGGCGGGGCCCGGGATGGCCGCACCGGCGGTGGTGGCGGTCGGTTGGCTGGTTACCGCGCTGGTCGGCGTCGCCACCGGCGTACGCCTGCTGCGCGGTGGACTCCCCCCGGCCCGGCGGCTGGCCACGGCGCTGCTGCTGGTCGACGCGGCGGTCTTCGCGGCGGTCGGTGACCGGTTCCTGTTCAGCACCGCCAACTGGGTGTGGGGTGGGCTGGCCTGGTTCCTCCTGCTGGTGCTCTGGCAGCGGCCGGTGCGCTGGCTGCTGGCCGTGCTCGCGGCGCACGCGACGATCGCGCTGGTGGCGGTGGTGCTGCACGGCGCGACCGCGCCGGCCGACCTGAGCCGCTACGCGATGTACGTCTACGGCACCTCGACGCTGCCGGTGGCGGTCTTCGCCGGCGCGGCGGCGTTGACCGCGCTGGCCCGGGACCGGGCCGGCACCGCCGCCGCGGTGCTGGCGGTGGCCGCGGAACGGGACGCGGCCGAACGCGCCCAGGTCGAACGGCAGGCCCGGCTCGCCCTGGTCAGCGGCACCGCCGAGGAGGTGCTGGCGGCGTTGGCGGCAGGCGACGCCGACCCGGCGGACGAGGCGGTACGCCGCCGCGCGGTGCTGGCCGCCGCCCGACTGCGCCGGTTGATCGCCGAGTCCGACGACGTGCCCGACCCGCTGCTGCACGAGCTGCGCGCCGCGGCCGATCTGGCGGAACGGAACGGCCTGCCGATCGAGCTGGTCGCGGTCGGCACCCCGCCGGCGCTGGCGGTCGACGTGCGCCGGGGGCTGGCCGACCCACTCACCGGCGCGCTCGCCGGCGCCCGCGGCTGGGCCCGGCTGACCGTGGTCGCCGGCCCGGACGAGGTGGTGGTCAGCCTGGTGACGCCGGACCACGACGGCCCCGACGACTCCGTGGCGCCGGCCGGCGGCGACGGCCCGGTGGAGCGCGTGCACGAGCGGGACGGGGAGATCAGATGGACGCAGACCCGCTGGCGGCGGACGTGAACGCCGGGCACCCGATCGGGGTGGCGATCGTCGACGACCACCCGGTGGTGATCGACGGGGTGCGCGCCTGGCTGGCCACCGAGCCGCGACTGCGGGTGCTGGCGACCGGCGACGACCCGGACGCGGTGCTGCGGGCCGCGCCGGACGCCGAGGTGGTGCTGCTCGACCTGCGGCTGCACGGACGGATGGTGCTCGACAAGCTGGCCGAGCTGAGCGCGGCCGGGCGGCGGGTGGTGGTCTACTCCGAGCACACCGACCCGCAGACCATGCTGGCCGCCCTGGACGCGGGCGCGGTGGCCTTCCTGGCCAAGCACGAGGGGCGGGAACACTGCGTGGGCACCGTGCTCGCGGCGGCGAGCGACCGCCCGTTCGTGCCGCCGGCGCTGGCCGGCGCGATGGTCGGCGACGCCCGCCCGGGCCGGCCGGTCCTGTCGGACAAGGAGCGCGAGGCGCTGCTGCTCTGGTTCCAGTCGATGTCGAAGGCGTCGGTGGCGCGCCGGATGCAGATCAGCGAGCACACCGTCAAGCAGTACGTGGACCGGGCGCGGATCAAGTACACCCGAGCGGGTCGTCCGGCGGCCACCAAGGCCGCTCTGCTCGCCCGTGCGATCGAGGACGGCCTCGTCCGACCGGAAGAGATCGGCATCTACCGGTCGCAGGCGTCGGCCGACCGGCCGACCCCCTAACGGGTGTCATGACAATCACCCCAGGAATCCGTCAGGCTCACCGATACCGCCAACCGTCACCGGGAGGTCGTACCGTGCCGGAGGACGCCGCACCCTTCTTCATCGGGCCACACCGCTTCGACGCCGACGACGACCCCACCCGTCCGCTGCTCGACCGGCGCTACGCGCTGGTGCCCGAGCCGGGCGAGCGGCTGCTCGGCCAGCACCGGCTGCGGGTCGCCGGTCACCTGCTCGGTCCCACCGAGGACGTGCGCTGCTGGGCGCTGCCCGACCCGGCGTCGGTCACCGTGACCGACCGGCGGCTGGCCTACGTGTGCACCGGCCCCGAATTGTCCCTGGTCCCCGGGCGGGACGGCTCGACCGGCGCCCGGCACCGGCGTCCGGCCCGGCTGTCCCGCCTGGTCAGCGGTCAGATCCGCTGGCAGTGGCCGTCCCGGGTGGAGCTGGCCGAGGTGGGCGACGACGCGGTGGAGCTGCGCGTGGTGTGCGACGCGCTGCGCACCATCCGGCAGCCGGCGCTCGCGCTCACCGGGCCGGTCGCCCTGGTCACCGCGCTGGCCCGGCAGGTACGCCGCTCGGTCGCCGGGTTCCGGTTGGCCCATCCCGACCTGGTGGACCTGTCCCCACCGGAGCGGGACGTCCTCGCCACCCGGGTCACCGCCTCCCCCGGGCCGGCGCTGGGCGCGGTCACGCTGCCCGGCTCGCTCCCGGTCGAGTTCCTGTCCCGCGACGACTACTACCGCCACCCGGTGGCGGAGGCGTCGACCTGGCCACGGCCCGACTTCCCGGCCCGGGACCAGCCCGGCTCCGCCTGCTGACCCGGCGGGCAGGTGGCGGTGACCGCGTGCGCCGAGGGGCCGCCGCGGTAGTCGTGTCCCGACGCTGCCGGGGCCGACCCACCGTGGCCGCGCGGCAGATGCGTCCCCATGCCGCCGGCGAACTTGACGGCACGAATGACTCATGAGCCTCGCGCCGCGAAGTCGGGCCCGGGAATTGAGCGGCGCCGGGCCAGCCTCGCCCGCCCCGGCTTACCGGTGCGCCCGCCCGCGCCACCTTCTCGGGCCGTGACCCATCCACGTCATCAAGTTCGTAGGCGACCGGAACCAGTCTCACCGGCACCACAAGGCGTGGCCCGGCCCGTCTCCCAGGCCGGGCCACGCCCGGCGGCGGTGCGAACGGGCCGGGGCAGGCCCGGTCAGGAGGTGCTGCGGGAACGGCGGTCGGAGCGGTCCAGCTCGACGGCCTGCTCCGGGGTGGGTGCGCCGCCGCCCAGGTGGGCCGGCAGCCACCAGGCGTCGTCCGGGCCGGCCGGCTGCTCCGGGTAGTCCCGCTGGGCGCGGTCGACCAGCGCCGACAGGCGGGTGTGCAGGTCGGTGGTCATGGCCGTGGCGTCCGGGTAGCCGGCCGGGTCCATCGGCTCGCCCACCAGGATGGTGATCGGGGTGTGCCGCCGGGCCAGGGTGCGCGGGCGCCCCTTGGTCCAGAGCCGCTGGGTGCCCCAGAGCGCCACCGGCAGCAGCGGCACGGCGGCCTCCTGCGCCATCCGGGCCGCGCCGTTCTTGAGGTCCTTGACGGTGAAGGAGCGGCTGATCGTCGCCTCCGGGAAGACGCCCACCACCTCGCCCCGGCGCAGCGCGGCGACCGCGGCGGCGTACGACCCGGCGCCGGCGGCGCGGTCGACCGGGATGTGCTTCATGCCGCGCATCAGCGGGCCGGAGACGCGGTGCCGGAAGACGCTCTCCTTGGCCATGAACCGGACCAGCCGGCGGGACGCGTGCGCGCCGTAGCCGCAGAAGATGAAGTCGAGGTAGCTCACGTGGTTGGACGCCAGCACCGCCCCGCCGGTGGCGGGCACGTGCTCGCTGCCCCGCACGTCCAGGCGCAGGTCGAGAGCGCGGAACATCGTCTTGGCGGCGGTGATCACGGGCGGGTACACGAGCTCCGGCATCCGGTAACTTTACCCCGGGTAGGTTACGCCTCCGTAGGGCCGCTCTGCTCTGCGCAGACCGGGGTGGTCCCCGCGGCCGGCCACCGCCACGATGACGGGATGACCGAACGCGGCGTACTGCTCTGGATCCACGGCGGGGGTTGGCGGGCCCGGGCCCACGAGGACGGCGCCGCGCTCGCGCCGCTCGGGCTACGGGTGGCGCCGGCCCACTACCGCTTCTCCCACCAGGCCCGCTGGCCGGCCCAGCTCGACGACGTACGCGCCGCCGCGCGGGTGGCCCGGGCCGGTGGCCTGCCGCTGCTGGTCGGCGGCGACTCGGCCGGCGGGATGCTCGCCCTGCACCTGGCCCTGCGCGGGGTGGACCGGCCGGGCGACGTGGCGGGCGCGCTGGCGTACTGGGCTCCGGTGGACCCGCTCGACCCGGCGCAGCGGCGTCACCGTGCCCCCGGCGACGACCCGTGGACCGACCTGCTGGGCCATCCGCCGGCCGCCGACGACCCGGCCACCACGGACGCGACAGTCGCCACCCACCTCGGCTCGGGCGTGCCGGTGCTGCTGGTGCAGGGGTGCGACGACGTTCCGGTGCCGGCCGCCCAGACGGTCGAGCTGGCCGGCCGGCTGCTCTCCGCCGGGCACCCCACGCACCTGTGGCTCACCCACGGCGGCCACGCGCTCGACCTGGCCCGGCCCGACCTGCGCGCCGTCGCCGCCGCGTTCCTGGACAACGTCCTGCCGGAGGTCCAGGACGGCTAGGTTCTACAGGCATGCCCGACCTCGCCGCGATCGTCATCCACTGCCGCGATCCCTACCTGCTCGCCCCGTTCTGGAGCGCGGTCAGTGGGCTACCGGTGGTCGAGGCGGACCGGGCGAAGCTCGCCGACCGGACGCTCGGGCCGACCGAGGCGGTGCTGCTGCGCGACCCGCACGGACGGCGGCCGGACCTGTGGATCAGTCCCGCCGCCGAGCTGCCCGCGCCCGGCCGGATCCACCTCGACCTGGTCGGCGACGCGGAGGAACGGGCCGCCGTGCTGGAGGCCGGCGCGACAGTGGTGCGCGAACTGCCCCGGTGGACGGTGCTGGCCGACCCGGAGGGCAACGAGTTCTGCCTGCTGCCCCCGCACGAGGCACACGGCACCGAGCCACCGCCCGGCCACTGATCCCGGGCCGGCGGCCGGTCAGCCGGCCAGGTTGTGCAGGTCCAGCCGGCCCCGGGCGAACGCGTCCACCCGGCCCCACCGGCCCGGGATGTCCAGCACCTCGATCCGCCCCATGCCCACCGGCAGCCGCGGGTCCACGGCCAGGTGACCCTCGTGCGGTTCCAGCCCCAACATGGTCCGGATCAGCAGCAGCGGCGCCCCGGTCGACCAGGCCTGCGGGCTGCACGCGGTGGGATACTCCACCGGGAACTTCGTCAGCTCCCGCTGGTAACCACCGAACGCCTCCGGCAGCCGACCGTCGAAATAGGTCGCCGCGTCCAGGATCCCGTTCGCCACGGTCGCCGCCTCCTCGGCGAAGCCGTAGCGGCGCAGGCCCCAGGCGACGAACGAGTTGTCGAACGGCCAGATCGCGCCGTTGTGGTAGCCGATCGGGTTGTAGCGGACCTCGCCCTCGGCAAGCGTCCGCACCCCCCAGCCGGAGAACAGCCGCGGCCCCACCAGGTGCTCGGCGATCCGTGGCGCCCGCTCCTCGTCGACGATGCCGCTCCACAGCAGGTGGCCGATGTTGGAGCTGAGCACGTCACACTTGCGTCCCTGCGGGTCCAGCGCGAGCGCGTAGAACCCGTCCTCCTCGACCCACCAGTCCCGGTTGAACCGCTCCTTCAGCTCCGCCGCCTCGCGCTCCAGTTGATCGGCGTACCCGGGGTCGCCCCAGAACTTCCGGGCCATCCGGGCCGCCCGCATCTTCGCGTCGTACGCGTACCCCTGCACCTCGCAACTGGCGCGCGGGAACGACGGCAGCGAGCCGTCGGCGTACGAGACGGAGTCCCAGGAGTCCTTCCAGCACTGGTTCTCCAGGCCGTTCTCGGTGTTGCGCCGCTCGTACCAGATGTAGCCGTTGCCGACCAGGTCGGCGTAGTCGTCGATCCACTTCAACGCGGCGCGGCACTCCCGTTCCAGCTCCTTGACCAGCGCCACGTCGCCGCTCCACCGCTCGTACTCGTCGAGCAGCACCACGAACAGCGGGGTGGCGTCCACCGAGCCGTAGTAGGGCGAGTGCGGCTGCTCCTCGAACGCGGCGGTCTCGCCGTAGCGCATCTCGTGCAGGATCCGGCCCGGGTCCTCGTCCCGGAAGTCGTCGAACCGGGTGCCCTGGAGAGCACCGAGAATGCGCAACGTGGTCTTCGACATCTCCGGCGCGAACGGCAGCACCTGGAGGCAGGTGAGGATGCTGTCCCGACCGAACATGGTCATGAACCAGGGCAGACCGGCGGCGGGCAACGTCTGCCCGCCGAGCGACAGCGGTGAGAAGCGCAGCGCGGCGAGGTCGACCATGCTCCGCCGGTAGGTCGCGGCGACCCGGCCGTGCTCGCTGTTCACCTTCGGCGCCCTGTCGATCCACTCCTCCAGGTCGTGCTGGAGCGCGAGCCGCTCGGTGCCGTGTGCCCGCAACCCCATCCGCAGGTCCCGGCCCCCCGGGCCGATGGCGAACGTCTGCACGTCGAGGAGGACCTCCCACTGCTCGTTGGGCTCCAGGTGGATGCTCCAGGCCATGCCCCGGTTGTCGTAGCGGGCCGGCTGGTTCGCGGAGAGCACCGTCTCCCGCTTGAAGTTGCCCCGCCGGTAGCCCAGTCGCAGCCGGTCCGGCTCCGCCTCGGCGTACAACTCGCCCTTCTTGTTGAGGATCTCGTCCTTGATCTGGAAGAGGTCGGCGAAGTCGGAGCCCGCCTCCATCCGGATCTCCAGGTCGACCGCCTTCTCGTCGTGGTTGAGGATGGTCAGCGTCTCCCGGAAGCTGCCGCCCACCACCCGCTCCCGGATGACCGAGAGCTTCGCGTCCACGTAGTGCGTGGCCATGCCCGGCACCAGGAAGAAGCGGGCCTCGTAGTACTGCAGGTCGTCGTAGGAGAGCGCGTTGAGCCGCTCCCCGTTCACCGTCAGCACCCACTTCGACAGGTACCGCGTGTCGAGCGAGAAGAGACCCGTCGGCTCGCTCGGCGTGGCCTCGATGTCACCGGTGTCCTCGGAGACCACGAACGTGTTTCCGTCCAGGATCCGGACGGTGTTGCTCCCGGCCATCAGGCAGCCCTCCTGGCGAAGGCGTGGTGCGGCCCTCGGGAGTCCGGCGGACCGGGGAAGACCCGCTCGATCTGCAGGACGAGCCGCAGGTCGCCGACGACTGTCATGTCGCCGCGCAGCAGCGCCGCGATCGCGTTCTCCTCACCCGCGACGAGGGCGCCGAAGAGCCGGGGGTCGGTGCCGACCACGGTGTCCGCCTCGCCGTCCTCCTGCCGGACCCGCAGCTTGCCCCGGTCGATCTCCAGCAGCCAGTGGTTGGTCTGGGCCCCCTCGTGCAGGTCGAACCGGAGGGTTCCGACGGTCTTGACCAACAGCGGCTCGAAGCCCCGCCGGTCCAACTCCTCGAAGAATCTCATGGCCGTGTCCACCATCGAAGGCGACTCCTCCCGCGCTACCAGCGTCCTCCTCGTCGACAGCACGGGTGCCCGCCGGCTCCCGGGTCAACCTCGCCCGGATCGGGTGAGGTCACGTGGGCCCGAGGACGCGGGACGCCGGCCCCCGAACCGGGGGCCGGCGGCACCACGGGCGGACGTCAGTTGTTGGGGTCGTCGGCGCTGATGTCCGCGAGCACCGACTGGGGTTCCCGCTCGACCGCCAGGTCACCCATCGAGACCAGGCCGATCAGCCGGCCGTCCTCGGTCACCGGCAGCCGGCGGACGGCGTAGGTGCGCATCAGGTCGGCGGCGGCCACCGCGTCGTCGTTCTGGCTCACCGTCACCACGTCCTTGCTGGTGATCTCGTTGAGCCGGGTGGTGGCGGGGTTCCGGTCCTCGGCCACGGCTCGGACCGTGATGTCCCGGTCCGTCACGATACCGACCACGTTGTCGCCGTCGGTCACCACCACGTCGCCGATGGCGCTGTCGCGCATCTCCTGGGCCGCCGCGGCGAGCGTGTCGTTGCCGTCCATCGTCACCAACCGGGTCGTCATGAACTCTCCGACCGTTGTCATGGTGCTCCCCTCTCGGTGTCGGCACCGCGGTCTACCCACCGCTCGAGGCGGGGTAACGCGGGCCGGTTCACCGCCGACGACGTAGCCGCCGGCGCAGGTCGTAGGTGCCGTTGCTGGACAGCCCGTAGAAGAGCGGCAGCAGCAGAAGCACCACCAGCGCCGCCGGCACGCTCACCCAGCCCACCAGGCCGGCGACCGCGTACGCCACCACGCCGAGCGCCGCCCGGATCCGTTCGACCTCGAAGAACCGGGAGACCACGCCCGCCTGGAGCAACTCCCGGTGCCGGCTCAGGTAGTGGTAGAGCCAGAGCCAGGCGGCGGAGAGGACGACGCCGACCACCGCGTACGCGGTGACCGCGACCCGCTCGTCGTAGGCGTCGCCCGCCTCCACCGCACGGGAGACGAGCGCGGTGACGAACGGCAGCAACGCCACGCTGAAGAGCACCCCGAGGTTCGCCCAGTGCAGGCCCCGGTCGGCACAGCGCACCCGGTGGAACGTCCCCTTGTGGTTCAGCCAGTTCACCGCCACGTACAGATACGACGTGACGTAGGCGAGATAGACCGGCCACTGGTCGAGCAACGCGTGCCACATCCCGCCCGGCGCCACCTCGGGCACGCGCAGGTCGAGCACGAGCAGGGTGACGACGATGGCGAAGACCGCGTCGCTGAAGCCGATCGCCCGCGCCGTGTCCGAACGCAGCCCGGTCTCGACCTCGTCGACGTCCTCCGCGCCCGGTCCGGCCGGCATGGTTCCCCCCACCCGCCGGCGTGGGCCGCCGGCGACCGGGCCCGCATACCCACTGCGGAGGCGTCCGTGCCGGTCCCGGACGGACGCCTCCGGTGGTGCCGCGAATCGGTCGGCCGGGCTCAGCGCTCGGCGGCGACCAACTCGGCGAGCTGCACGGCGTTGAGCGCCGCGCCCTTGCGCAGGTTGTCGTTGGCGCAGAACAGCGCCAGCCCGTGCTCGACCGTCTCGTCGACCCGGATCCGCCCCACGTACGTCGGATCCTGCCCGGCCGCCTCCAGCGGGGTGGGCACGTCGCTCAGCGCCACCCCCGGCGCGCCGTCGAGCAGCTCGCGGGCCCGGGCCGGGTCGATCGGCCGGGCGAACCGGGCGTTGATCTGCAACGAGTGGCCGGTGAAGACGGGCACCCGCACGCAGGTGCCGGAGACCCTCAGCCCGGGGATGCCGAGGATCTTGCGGCTCTCGTTGCGCAGCTTCTGCTCCTCGTCGGTCTCGAAGGAGCCGTCGTCGACGATCGAACCGGCCAGCGGGAGCACGTTGAACGCGATCGGGCGGGCGAACTGGCGCGGGGCCGGGAACTGCACCGCCGAACCGTCGAACGCGAGCGCGCTCGCGTCCTCGGCCACCTTGCGGACCTGGTCGTCCAACTCGGCCACCCCGGCCAGGCCGGCGCCGGAAACCGCCTGGTAGGTGGCGACCACGAGGCTGACCAGCTCGGCCTCGGCGTGCAGCGGGCGCAGCACCGGCATGGCGGCCATCGTGGTGCAGTTCGGGTTGGCCACGATGCCCTTGGGCCGGTCGGCGATCGCGTGCGGGTTGACCTCGGCGACGACCAGCGGCACGTCGGGGTCCATCCGGTACGCCGACGAGTTGTCGATCACCACGGCGCCGGCCTCGGCGACGCGCGGGGCCAACTCCTTCGCGGTGCCCTTGCCGGCCGAGAAGAGCACGATGTCCAGGCCGCGGTAGTCCGCGGTGGCCGCGTCCTCGACGGTCACCTCGCCGTCGCGCCAGGGCAGCGCGCGCCCGGCCGACCGGGCCGAGGCGAACAACCGCACCTGCTCCGCCGGGAAGTCGCGCTCCGCCAGCACCCGCCGCATCACGCCACCGACCTGGCCGGTGGCACCCACAATGCCGATCCTCATGCCCGCGAGGCTACCCAGCCGGGCCGCGTGGGCGGGAAGCCTTTCCCAGCGCGCGGGCCGGGGCGACGGGAATCACATCGATCCCGCCGCCCCCACCCGGTCACGCGTGGTCGACCACCTCGCCGAGACCGGCGGCCACCAACTCGTCCCGGATCACCGCCGCGTCCCCCTCGACGACGAGCGTCAGCGCCTCCGGGTGCAGGTGCGTCCGGGCCGCCGCCGAGACCTCCTCCACGGTGGCCGCGAGCAGCGCCTCGCGCAGCCGGGCGTGGTAGTCGTCCGGCAGGTCGTGCACCACGAGCGTGGTCAGCGCGGACGCGATCGCGCGGGGGCTCTGCAACTCGACGGAGAGCTGCCCGGCCCGCCACGAGCGGGCCACCGTCAGCTCCTCCTCGGTCACCCCGGTCTCCCGGGTGCGCGTCACCTCGCCCACCGACTCGACGAGCGCCGGCGCGGTCACCGCGGTCTGCACGCCCGAGCTGACCGCGAACCGGCCGAACCGCCGGGACGAGGCGAAGTCGCCGCGGATCCCGTACGTGTAGCCACGCACCTCGCGGATCAGGTGGTTGAGGCGGGAGGTGAACGCGCCGCCGAGCACCGTGCCGGCGAGCGTCATCGGCACGTGGTCGGGGTGGGCGCGGTGCGGTGACGGGTGGCCGAGCCGCAGCGTGGACTGCACCGAGCCGGGCCGGTCCACCAGGATGATCCGCCGCCGGTCGGCGAGCGGCACCTCGATCGGGCCGCCCCGGTCCACCGGCCCGCCGCCGGTGCCGGCGAGCGCGGCCGCGCCGAGGGCGTCCAAATCGATCCGGTCCAGGTCACCGGCGACGACGAGGGTGCCGGGGCGGATGAACCACTCCGAGTGGAAGACCGTGACGTCGTCCACCTCCAGCGCCGCCACGCTCTCCGGGTCGCCGTAGAGCGGGCGACCCCTCCGATGCTCGGCGCCGAACAGGTCGGCACGGAGGACCGCGTCGGCCCGGGGGCCCGGGTTCGCCCAGTCCATCCGCAGCGCGGTCGCCTCGTCGTCGCGGACCCGCAGCACGTCGGCCGGGTCGAGGCGGGGCGTGCGGACCGCCTCCGCCATCAGCTCCACCGCCGCGCTCAGCCGGCCCACCGGCACCTGCACGCTGACCTGGAACGAGTCCCAGTCGAGCCCGCTCACCAGCTCGGTGCCGAGGGCCTCGATGGCCAGCGCGTACGCGGTGGCGTCCCGCTGCGCGGTGCCCTCCTCCAGCGCCTTGGCCAGCACCGCGCCGAGGCCCTCCTTGCCCACCGGCTCCCGGCCGGCGCCGCCGTCGAGCAGCAGCAGCGCGACGGCGAGGTTCTGCCCGGGCAGGTGCGCGGCGACGACCTGCCCGCCGGCGACCGCCCGCCGGACCACCTGGGGAAACCGGTAGGCGCGGGCGGCGCCGGGACCGGGACGGGTGGCGATCAGCGTCATGAGGTCTCCTCGGGCAGGTAGGTCAGGATCACCCGGTCGTCGGCGCCGAACAGCTCGGCGGCCTGCTCGGCGATCTGCTCGGCGGTGACGGCCAGCCAGCCGGGCAACCGGTCGGCGGCCGTCGCCGGGTCGCCGAACTGGGTGGCGTATCGGCCGAGCGTGTCGGCCCGACCGTCCACGGTGGACATCTGACGCCACCACATGGTGCTCAGCAGCGCCTTCGCCCGCTCCAGCTCGGCGGCGGTCACCGGCACGGTGGCCAGCTCGTCGACCACCTCGGCCAGCCCGTCGCGCAGCCGCTCGGCGGTCACCCCGGGCCGGGCGGTGGCGGTGACGATCAGCGGGGCCGGGGCGTGCGCCAGGTCGACCCCGTACGCGCCGACCAGGTCCGGCTGGGCGATCCGCTCGCCGTCGGCGAGCCGCTGGTAGAGCCGGCTGCCCCGGCCGCTGCCGAGCACGGTGGCGAGGACCGTGGTCACGTCGTAGCCGGGGTCGCCGAACGGGTGGGTGCGGTGCGCGAGGTAGACGCGGGCGGCGGGCACGTCGGCGGTGACCGTCTCCTCCGCCGGCCGTCCGGTCGCCGGCACCGTGCGCCCGTCCGGGGCGGCCGGGATGTCCGGGCGCGGCGCCAGGCCGCCGAAGTACTTGTCGGCCAGCGCGAACACCTCCGCCGCGGTGGTGTCGCCGACGACCGTCAGCACCGCGTTGTTCGGCGCGTAGTAGGTGGTGTGGAACGCCTGGAAGGTGGCCAGGTCGGCGGCGTTCAGGTCGGCCATCGACCCGATCGTGGCGTGGTGGTAGGGGTGGCCGGGCGGATAGAGCAGCGGCAGCAACCGCAGCCAGGCGTCGCCGTAGGGCACGTTCTCGTAGCGCTGCCGCCGCTCGTTCTTCACCACGTCGCGCTGGTTGTCCAGCGTCTCCTGGGTGAGCGCCGGCACCAGACCACCCATCCGGTCGGCCTCCAACCAGAGCGCCAATTCCAGGTGCTCGGCCGGGACGGTCTCGAAGTAGTTGGTCCGGTCCGGGTTGGTGGTCGCGTTGAGCGAACCGCCGGCGCCCTGGATCAACTTCATGTGCTCGGTCTTCGCCACGTTCACCGAGCCCTCGAACATCAGGTGCTCGAAGAGGTGGGCGAAGCCGGTCTGGCCCGCCGGTTCGTGGCGGGAGCCCACGTCGTACCAGAGGTTGACGGCCACGGCCGGCGCGGTGCGGTCCTCGCTCACCACCACGCGCAGGCCGTTGTCCAGTCGGGTCGTCTCGATCGGCCAGGGGAAACCGCTGTCGGGCATGGCACGACGCTATCCGATCCGGTGGGCGGAAAGGGGACGCGCGGTCCGCGTCGTCGCCGCGTGACGGGGTACCCCACCCGGCATGACCCCCGCATCGTCCGTCGTGGAACGCGCCGCCACCGCGCTGGCCCGGCTCCGGCACGCCCGACTGCTGCATCCCGCCGGCCGCGTCTTCGCCGCCGACGTGCTGGTCTGGTGTACGCCGGGACCGCCGACCGGGGTGCCGCTGTTGGACGACCCCGGTCGCTGGCCGGGCACGGTCCGCCTGTCCAAGGGCACGCCGACGCCGGCCGGCTGGCCGGACGTGCTGGGCCTGGCGATCCGGCTGCACCGGGACCCGGAGCCGCCGGTGGATCTGCTGGTGAGTTCCAGCGGCGCGGCGCCGGTGCTGCGGAACCTGCCGCTGCCCCGGCGGCGCTTCACCGGGACGTACACCTCGATCATGTCGTTCCGGGCTGGGACGCGGCGGCTGTTCCTGGCCGCGCTGGCCGACCCGGACTCCCCCGACCTGGGCCGCACCCTGACCGAGGCGGACGCGGCGGTGGCCGGCGACGCGCCCCGGCTGGTGCTCGCGGTGGCCTCGGCGGCGGGGCCGTGGCGCACGTTCGGCGAGGTCAGGCTGAACGGCCGGCGCGGCGCCCGGGAGGACGCCGCGCTGGCCTTCGACCCGATCGGCAACGTACCGCCGGGCCTGCGGCTGGCCGGACCGCTGGCCCGGTTGCGGGACGCCGGCTACCGGGGCTCGCGCCGGGGCCGGGGCGAGGCGGTCAGTCCGGTGGCTCGACGGGGTTGACGGTCTCGGCGGAGGTGCGGTGCTCCAGCACGGTGTCGGGGGCGGCGTCGCGGTCCGCCTCCCGCAGGTCCGACTCGGCGAGGATCGCGTCGGCCTGGGCCTGCGGGTCGTCGCTGCCCGCCGCCGCCTCCTCGGGCAGCAGGTGGGCGCGGGAGGAGATCCGGTCCTGGTCGCTCTGGTCGTGGCTCATGGGCGTTCCCATACCCCGCGTCCCGCTTGGCGGAACGCGGGGCCCGTTTCCGGCCGGGTCGGGTACGCTTGCCGGCGTGACGCGTTCGTATCGATGGTTTAGGCAGCCGGCTGGAAGAGCCGGTGACTCGACCGTGAGCTGACGTCACTTCCTCTTCGAGCCGGCCGGGCAGGGATGGTTCCCTGCCCTTTCGCATGCGAGCAGCCGGCTCGACACCCTGGGCGCCGGCCCCGGGGCGCGGTCGGCGGAAGGATCCCCACCGTGACCACGTCCCCGGACGCCCGCCGGGTCATCGACCAGCGGATCGACCGCGTCGTGCCGTTGACCACCCCGGCCCTGCTGCACCACCACCTGCCGCTCGACGCGTCGCTCGCCGAGTCCGTCGTGGCCGGCCGGCGTGCGGTCGGCCAGGTGCTGGACCGCGCCGACGACCGCCTGCTGGTGGTGGTCGGCCCGTGCTCGGTGCACGACCCGGCAGCCGCGCTGGAGTACGCGGGACGGCTGCGCGAGGCCGCCGACCGGGTCGCCGACGACCTGCTCGTGGTGATGCGGGTCTACTTCGAGAAGCCGCGTTCGACGGTGGGTTGGAAGGGCCTGATCAACGACCCGGCGCTGGACGGCTCGGGCGACGTGAACACCGGTCTGCGCACCGCGCGGGCGCTCCTGCTCGACGTGCTGCGGCTGGGCCTGCCGGTGGGTTGCGAGTTCCTCGACCCGATCACCCCCCAGTACATCGCCGACACGGTGGCCTGGGGCGCGATCGGGGCCCGGACGGTGGAGAGCCAGGTCCACCGGCAGCTCGCCTCCGGCCTGTCCATGCCGATCGGCATGAAGAACCGCCCCGACGGGAGCATCGCCACCGCCGTGGACGCGATCCGCGCGGCCGGCGTGCCGCACGTCTTCCCCGGCATCGACGTCTCCGGCATCCCGGCGATCATGCACACCCGGGGCAACGCCGACGGTCACCTGGTGCTGCGCGGCGGGGGTGGCCGGCCCAACTACGACGCGGAGTCGGTGGCCGGGGCGCTGGGCCTGCTGCGCGCCGCGGGCCTGCCGGAGCGGGTGGTGATCGACGCCAGCCACGCCAACAGCGGCAAGGACCACCGCAACCAGCCGCGGGTCGCCGCGGACGTGGCCGGGCAGCTCGCCGCCGGCGGGCGCGGCATCGTCGGGATCATGCTGGAGAGCTTCCTGCGCGCCGGCCGGCAGGACCTGGACCCGACCCGGGAGCTGGAGTACGGCCGTTCGATCACGGACGCCTGCATCGGCTGGGACACCACCGCCGAGGTGCTCGACCACCTGGCCCAGGCCGTCCGCGCCCGCCGGGCCGCGCTCCCCGCGCCGGCCTGAGCGGGATTGGGCAGCGTTTGACCGGTTCGGGGCCGGGTAGGTGGTCGGCGTGACCGATGACGCGCCCGTGACCGAGCAGCCGGACACCAGGCCGCTCGACGACCTGCTCGACGACCTCTACCACGGCCAGGAGCGGATCAGTCAGACCGACATCTACCGCCGGGCGGTGGCCGCGGAACTCCCCGCGGAGCTGCTCACCCGCATCGCCGCGCTCCCCCAGGGCGAGTACGCGGTGGACGAGGTGGCCGACCTGCTGGGTGGCACGGTCGCCTGAGCGCCAGCCGACGAGAGGACGCACATGACCGACCGTGAGCCCGAGCACGAGCACCTGCCGGCGCTCGGCCAGCCCCCGGAGGGCGTGGACACGCTGCCGGAGCCGGACTTCGCCAACGAGCACGACCGCACCGCGGTGGACCGGGACATCATCACCGGGGAGGACGACCGGGAGCCGGAGACGTCGCGCGGCTGGGCCGGCGAGGACCACGGCACCACCCCCACCTGATCTTCCGCACCACGACGACGGGGCCGGCGCGTGCGCGCCGGCCCCGTCGTCGTCGGTCACTGCTCGCGGTGCCCGCCCTCGGCCGCCTGCTGGGCCACCGCGTAGCCCGTCTGGAGGAAGTCGGACGCGGCGACCGCGGTCAACGCGGTGGCCACCAGCCGGGTCAGCCGGGGCGCCAGCACCAGGCCACCGGTGAGCCCGGTGGCCACCCACACCGCCAGGCAGAACGGGCAGCTCACCAACTCGCCGAGCGCGTGCCGGGTGGGGCTGCCCTCGTCGCGGACCTGCTCCATCACCTCGCCGCTGCCGATCGGGTGGTCGTAGCGGGTGAACGGCGCCCGCAGCGGGCTGGTGATCGCGTCCTTGGAGATCAGCCGGCTCAGCTTGTGCGTGGCGATCGAGAGCAGCACCACGTCGCCGGGCGAGGGCCGCTCCGGCACCGGACGGCCGGTCGCCCGGACCACCCCGACCAGCGCGGCGGTCACGCCGGCGTAGGTGCCCATCGCCTTCAGGTAGCCCTCCAGCGGTCGGTGCTCGTGCGGCGCGTACGCCTGGCGCAACCGCGCCACCTTCTGCTTCAGGCCACTCCCGGTCAACCCGGCCTCCCTCGTCGTCATCGCGGCCCGGCTCAACCGGCGGTCAGGTTGTCGGCCACCTCGCGGTCGAGGTTGGCCAGGATCTCGTCGGCCAGGCCGTGGTCGGGCCCGGCCAGGTCCAGCCGGACCCGGGCGCCACCGGCGTCGGCCGGTTCCACGTCGAGCTCCGCGGACCAGTCGGCGCTGCTCCACCGGGCCCGCATGTCGTCGGCGTCGAGCACCTCCACCCGGCAGGCCCCGGAGCGGCGCAGTTCCTCGGGCAGCCAGGCGGAGGACCGGTCCGGGTCGGTGGCGGTGTTGAACACCACCTCGGGCGGCGCGGCCATGCCGCGCTCGGCGTGGCCGGTCATCAGGCGTCCCGCAGCCGGTGCGGGTCGACCTCACGGCCCGGGTGCCGGGTCAGGTATTCCGTCTCCAGGTCGGCGGTGCGGCGCAGGTGGTTCGCGAGCGCGGAGTCGGTGGCGTGCCGCAACGTGTCCAACCGGGTGCGGTGCAGGCTCCGCATCTCCCGGATCAGGTCCTCGTCGCCCAGTTCGGCCGGGTCCACGCCGAGCATCTCGCCGTCGGCGGCCCCGGTGCGGGCGTGGTCGCCGTCCCACTCGGTGACGCGCTGTTCCGGGCTGGTGTCCCGGCGTACCGATTCGGTCATCGTCGCCCCCTCGTCTCGTTCGGGCTGGCGACTAGACGGATGCCCAGCCGGGATGTCACCAAACCCCGCGCACTACGACGCCGCGTCGGAGACGGCCGGCGGCCCCGGTACCCTCGATGGCATGCAGCGGCTCCGGACACCGGCGTGGATCGTCCGCCACGTGGCCATGGTCGTGCTGGTGGTGGCGTTCCTCGGGCTGGGCTGGTGGCAGGTGACCCGGGCCGCCGGGGGCAACGCCCTGAGCTTCGGCTATGCCATCGAGTGGCCGGTCTTCGCCGGTTTCGTGGTCTTCGTGTGGTGGCGCGAGGTGCGCCATGCCCTGCGGGCCGAGCGGAAGCGGCCGGCCGAGCCGGTCGCCGCCGACCCGGCGGGACGTGAGCCGCTCGCCGCCACCCCCGCGGTGCGCCGGCCGGTGCGCGTCGCCCGGATGCCGGCGGTGCCGGCCGACGGGACCGACGACGGCGAGTTGGCCGAGTACAACCGCTATCTTTCCTGGTTGAACGCCAATCCGGGCGCCCGGCCCGGCGACTATCCCGGCTGAGGCCGGTGCGGAAGGTGGGACGACGGTGAGCGGAGCCCTTACCCGGTACCGCGTGATCGCCTGGATCGTGGGCGTGGCACTCGTGGTGCTGGTCCTGATCGGCATGCCGCTGAAGTACGGCTTCGACAATCCGAGCGTGGTGGCCGTGGTGGGCGTCGCGCACGGCTGGCTCTACATGCTCTATCTGGCGCTCACGTTCGACCTGTCGCGCCGGGCCGACTGGCCGCTGAAGCGGATGCTGCTGGTGATGCTGGCGGGCACCGTGCCGTTCGTCTCGTTCTACGCCGAGCGGCGGGTGAGCCACTGGCTGGCCGCCGAGCGCCGGACCCGCACCCCGGAGCCGGTCGCCGGCTGAGCGCGGCTCAGCGTGCCGGCCGCCACGGGCCGGCGCCGGGCGGGTCGGTGAAGCCGCGCGCCGCCCCCTCCCGGGCCCGGCGCAACGCGCGGCTGACCTGGCCGAACTGCCGTTCGTCGTCACTGCTGAACAGCAGCACCTCGGTGCTGCGGATCCGCCCCCACAGCTCGTGCGCCGGAGGTCGCCAGCGGTCACCGGCGAGCACGAGCAGCAGCGGCAGCAGCCCCACCGCGCCGAGCGCGAGATACGCGCCGGCGGTGAGCCGCGCCAGGCCGCCGGTGAAGCCGAGCAGCAGGCCGACCGACGCGATCAACGCCGCGGAGACGGCGACCGCCCGGACGGCGAGCCGGTCGTGCGGGCCCCGGGCGGTGCGGAGCTGGGTGATGTCGGCGACCGACCAACTGGTGCGGCCGACGGTGAAGCGTTCGGCGGTGACGACGATGCCGGGTCGGGCGTAGAGCAGGGTGGGCGCGGCAAAGGAGCGATCGGTCTGCACGGTGGCCTCCCGGGGTCGCGGATCCCGCGGTGGGATTCCCGGATCCGCACCCCATTGTGGAACTGCCCCGCTACCCCGGAAAACGGTCACGGACCGTGAACGTCATCATTGTCACTTTCCGACACTTTGCCAACTTTCGACCCTCCTTGAACTCCCGGCAACTCCGATCACGGGTTAGGTTGTCCAGGTCGGTCCGGTCGACCGCCGTCCACCCGGACGGCGCCGGGCCGGTGTCGACGGATCGCGACACCGCGCTCCGCCGACCCTGGAGAGGAGCTTTCCGCTCTTGTCGTCCTTACGGATGCTGCTCCGCTCGCTGGCGGTGGCCGGCCTCTCGGCCGCGCTGCTCGCCCCGGCGTCGGTGGCTCGGGCCGAGCCCACCCCCGCCGAGCTGACGAAGCAGATCGAGAAGTCCTCGACTGAGCTGGAGCGAATCGTCGAGTCCTACAACAAGCTCAGCGAGGAGATCAAGGCCAACAAGGCCGAGGCGGCCGCGCTGGAGGCCCGGATCGGCCCGTTGCAGGAACAGGCCGAGCGGAGCCGCGCCGACGTGGGCGTGCTGGCCGCGACGGCGTACAAGACCGGTGGCATGCGCACCGCGGCGGCTCTGCTGGAGCCGGGCGGCACGGCCGCGTTGCCGGAGCGGCTGGGCACGCTCGACCAGCTCACCCGCCAGCGGCAACGCACCATCACCGGCTTCACCGCCGACCAGCGGCGGCTGATCGACCAGAAGACCAAGCTCGACGTCACGCTGGCCCGGGAGGCGGCGCAGGCCAAGCAGCTCACCGCCGGCAAGAAGCGGATCGAGTCCGACCTGTCCCGCCTCTACGAGATGCGCCGCAAGGCGTACGGGCGGGCCACCGAGGCGCCCGCCAAGGCGAGTTCGGCGGGCAAGCCGCCGGCCGTCTCCGGCCAGGCCGGGGTGGCGGTGCGGTACGCCTATGGCGCGGTCGGCAAGCCGTACGGCTACGGCGACGACGGTCCCGGCAGCTACGACTGTTCGGGCCTCACGCTGGCTGCCTGGCGGGCCGCCGGGAAGTCCCTGCCCCACAGCGCGGCACGGCAGTGGCAGGTCGTGACCCGGATCAGCCGGAGCGCGCTGCAACCGGGTGACCTGGTCTTCTACTCCGGGCTCGGGCACGTGGCGCTCTACGTCGGTGGCGGCCAGATCATCGACGCGCCGAGCGCGGGCCGCAACGTGAGCAAGCGGGGCATGAACATCATGCCGATCGCCGGCTACGGCCGGGTCTGACCGCGGGCAGCGAACGGCCGGCGTCCTCCTGTCGGACGCCGGCCGTTTCGTCGTTGCTCACCGCCAGGTCAGGCTGCCTGCAGCCCCTCGGCGCGGGCCAGCTCGCGGAGCCGGCCGAGGGCCTGGATCTCCAGCTGGCGGATCCGCTCCCGGGAGAGCGAGAACCGGGACGCGACCTCGGTCAGCGAGTGCTCCCGGCCGTCCTCCAGGCCGTAGCGGGCCCGCATGATGCCGGCCGACCGGTCGTCCAGGTGGTTGAGCAGACCCTCGATCCGCTGCCGCTCCAGACCGGTGAGCACGATCTCCTCCGGTGACGGCGCGTCGCTGTCGGCGACCAGGTCGCCGAGGTTGGTGTCGCCGTCGTCCCCGACCGGGGTGTCCAGCGAGACCGTGTCCTGCGACCAGCGGCGCAGCTCGTTGACCCGCTCGACGGTGACGCCGAGCGCGGTCGCGATCTGCTCCGGCTCCGGGTCGCTGCCCAGCTCACGGGTGAGCTGCCGGGCCACGTTGCGCATCCGGTTGACGTCCTCCACCAGGTGCACGGGCAGCCGCACGGTCCGCTCCTGCTGGGCGATCGCCCGGCTGATGGCCTGACGGATCCACCAGGTCGCGTAGGTGGAGAACTTGAAGCCCCGCTCGTAGTCGAACTTCTCGACCGCCCGGACCAGGCCGGTGTTGCCCTCCTGGATCAGGTCCAGCATGGGCATGCCGGAACGCACGTAGCGCCGGGCGATGGAGACGACCAGGCGCAGGTTGGCGCGGATGAACAGGTCCTTCGCCCGCTCACCCTCGGCCACCACGCGCTCCAGCTCGTCCCGGGTCGCCCCGTCGGGAAGCCGGTCGGTGTCGAGCAGGTGCTCAGCGTAGAGACCCGCCTCGATCGCCTTGGAGAGATCCACCTCACGGGCGGCGTCCAGCAGCGGCGTCCGGGAGATCTCGTGCAGGTAGACGCCGACCAGGTCCCGCTCCTCGGCGACCTCGTCGGTACGCATGCCGATGTTCTTGTCCACGATTGCCACGGTCCCCTCGCTCGCGCCGGTTGCCCGGTTCCTTGCCATCCCCACGTTCATCAGCCCTCCCCGTAACTTCCGCTGTGCCCGTAGGTGCTGACACCTACACAACAGATGTGACGTGTCGGGGATTCCATGCCGTGAGTCGAAACTGTCACGAATGCCTGAGTAGTAGCTGAGAGCCCGGTCCATGTTTCCTGTCAGGACCCCTGCTCGGGCGGCCCGTGGACGCCCTGGTGAACGGGGCCCGGAGCAGCGGAGCCGTCGCCCGCCCATGGAATGTCACCATTGCGTGTTCCATGAACACAGCGAGCCCCGTCACCGCGCCTTTGCGATCCTGGTCACTGCGGGATACGCACGGACCGGACCGGTCGGTTCAGCCACGCGGAAGGATTACCCTCCGCCTCGTTGAACAATCCGCGCGGGGAGAGACGTCCCCTCCCGTCACGTGATACGCGTCGCACCCGCCGGGCGGATGCACCGGCGGGTGGGAAGGGCGCGGACTCAGGAGGCGAGCAGGTCCAGGGCGTCGCGGACCTGGTCGGCGGAGCGGGCCAGGGCGGCCCGCGCGGCGGGCACCTCGGCGCCGCTCACCAGCGCGACGAGCGCGGTCTTGAGATCGCCGTCGGCCTGCTGGAGAGCGACCCGGCAGACCTCCTCGGCGCACCCGGTCGCCTCCATCAGGATCGAGATCATCCGGCCGCGCAGCTTCGCGTTGGTGGCCACCATGTCGATCATCAGATTCGAGTAGACCCGCCCCAGTCGCACCATCACGGCGGTGGAGAACGTGTTGAGCACCAGCTTCTGCGCGGTGCCGGCCTTCATCCGGGTCGACCCGGTGACCACCTCGGGTCCGGTGTCCACCCCGATGAACACGTCCACCGATCCGGCGGCCTCGGCCTCCGGATTGGCGCAGAGCAGCACCGTCCCGGCGCCCTGGGCCCGGGACGCGGCGAGCGCGCCCAGGACGTACGGGGTGCGCCCGCTGGCCGCCAGGCCCACCACCAGGTCGCCGGCGCGCACGCACTCGCCCGCCTCGGCGGCGCCGCCGCGCTCGTCGTCCTCGGCGTCCTCGACGGCTCGCCACATGGCCTCCGGGCCACCCGCCAGGTGCGCGCAGAACCAGTGCCGCGGCGAGTTGAACGTGGGGGCCAGCTCGGCCGCGTCCAGCACGCCGAGGCGGCCGGACGTGCCGGCGCCGAAGTAGTGCACCCGACGCCCGCCGCGCAGCGCGGCGACGGCCAGGTCGACGGTCTCGGCGATCTCGTCGAGCACGGCGGCCACCGCGGCCGGCACCCGCCGGTCGGCCTCGTTGATGACGGTGAGCACGTCCCGGGTCGACATCAGGTCGAGGTCGACGCTCTGCGGGTTGCGCCGTTCGGTCGGCGCGCCGACGCGGACCACCGGACGCATCGCGGCGACCTCGTCGCGCTCCACCCGGCCCGCCGTCATGCCCGCCTCCGGCCGGGGCCGACCCGGCGCGACCGGACGGCCTCGGCGGTGGCCTCCAGAGCTTTCTTCGTCCTGGCCCGGCTGCGCGCGGCCACCCCGACGAAGAGGCAGTCGACCACGGTGAGCTGGGCCAGCCGGCTCGCCGTGGCGCCGGACCGGTAGGTCGTCTCGCGGGCCGCGGTGGTGAGCACGTGGTCGGCGACCTCGGTGATCGGCGACCGCGGGAAGTTGGTCAGCGCCACCGTGGTGGCCCCGCGCGCCCGGGCCTGCTCCAGGACCTCGATGACGTCGGAGGTGGTGCCGGTGTGCGAGATGCCGACCGCGACGTCGCCGCGGCCCAGCAGCGCGGCCGAGGTGAGCGCGGTGTGCACGTCCGGGAAGTAGAACGCGATGCGGCCGATGCGGTGCAGCTTCTGCTGGAAGTCGGAGGCGACGAAGCCGCTCGCGCCGGCGCCGTAGACGTCGATCCGGCCGGCCGCTCCGATCGCCTCGACCACCTGCTCGCAGACCGCGGGGTCGAGCTGCTCGGCGGTCTCCTCGACCGCGCGCGCGTCGTTGAACGCGATGGTGGCGATGATCTGGGCCAGGTCGGCGCCGGGCGGGATGTCGCCGCCGACCACCCGGGCGTCCGGCGGCTCGACCCGGCGGGCGGCCTCGGCGGCGAGCCGGATGCGTAGCTGGGGGTAGCCGTCCATGCCGACCGAGCGGCAGAACCGGATGACGGTCGCCTCGGACGTCTCGGCGGCGGTGGCGAGATCGGTGATGGTGCGTCGGGCCGCGTCCGCCGGATCGGCGACGACCAGCCGGGCCACCCGCTGCTCGGCCGGGGACAGCGAGGGCAGGAGCCCGCTGATGTGGACGATCAGTCCACCGGGCTCGTGACTCGCAGAAATCTTCGGACTTTTCACCACGGATGAAACTTACTTTCAGAGGGCCTGAGCGTCAACCATGACGCCGCGTATCGGGAAATTTACCGCCTTCCGCGCCCGGCCCCGCCCAGGGTTCCATCACCGCAGCCCGGCCCGCCTCCCCGGTCCGGCCGACTCGGCCCGTCGGAGGTGCGTCTGATCGACCGTCACGCCGCCCACCCGGCCCGGACGGCCGGCATCGGTCCACCGGTCAGCCGGGCGGACCTCCCGCCGCCGCGCCGACCGCCTCGGTGGCACGCCACGGCGTCGCACGCGCGCCGGCCCGGCCGGGCACGGGCGGGTCTCCGACGACACCCAACGGCGCGTCGTACGGAGCCGACGCGACCGTGCGGTGACATCACTAAGGGTGACGGACATTCGGTTGCTCAGAGTGACCGTTACTTCCGGGACGGGCGAGAGGCATTCCACCGCCTTTGCTCTGCAGCCACATGTGCATCAGTGCATCTACCTGGCCTTACAGGGAGGGAACCTCTGTGGCGCGGCCGGACCAGCGGTCACTATCGGTGCCTGCTGCGGCGATGGCTGCAGAGCAAAGGCGGCGGCGGCCCGACCCGCCGCCGCACCTCGGAGTCGCTCTTCGTGACCGCCGTGTGGTGCTGCGCCGGGCGGCCGGCGGACCCTCGGCGGCTAACGTGTGGTCATGGTGGATCGCACGGTGCTGGTGACCGGAGGCACGGGTGGGCTGGGCGGCGCGGTCACCGCCGCGTTCCTCTCCGACGGCTGGCGGGTGGTCGTACCCGGTCGGGAGGCCGGGGAGACGGCGGCCGAGGGCCCGGTCCGGGTGGTGGCGGACCTGCTCACCCTCGAGGGGGCCGCGGCGGCGGTGGCGGCGGCGACCGCCGAGCCCGCGGCGCCGCTGCGCGCGGTGGTCAACCTCGTCGGCGGGTACGCCAGCGGCGGGCTGGTGCACGAGACCCCGGTCGAGGAGTTCGAGCGGCTGCTGCGGCTCAACCTCCGCCCGACGTACCTGGTCACCCACGCGTCGCTGCCGCACCTGGTCGCGGCCGGCGGCGGCGCGGTGGTCTGCGTCTCGGCGCGGGCGGCGGTGGCGCCCTTCCCCGGCGCGGCCGGCTACGTCACCGCCAAGGCCGCGGTGCAGGCGTTCGGCAACGCGGTGGCGGTCGAGTACCGGCAGCGCGGGGTGCGGTGCAACACGGTGCTGCCCAGCGTCGTCGACACCCCGGCCAACCGGGCCGCCCGACCCGAGGCCGACCACCAGCGGTGGGTGCCACCGGCCGAGATCGCCACGGTGATCCGCTTCCTGGCCGGCGAGGAGTCCGCGCCGACCAGCGGCGCGAGCGTCCCGGTCTACGGGCGGGCCTGAGCCGGCACCGGGCCGTCCCGGCCACCGCCGGACGGGCCCGGGGTGCCGTCCGGCGGCGAGTCGGCGACGGTGGACGGGTCGTCCGGCAGCCACTCGCTCAGGTGCGCCCGGATCCGGCGGGACACGTCCTTCGGCGTGCCGCCGCCGTCCACCACCACGAAACCGGCGTACTCCGGCAGCGACCGGTAGGCGGCGTCGGCGGCGGTGAGCCACCGCATGCTCTCGTGATCGGTGCCGCGCCGCTCGATCCGCCGGTACGCCTCGGCCGGGTCGACGGTCAGCAGGAAGGTGACCCGGGGCGGCGGGAAGACCCGGTAGCCGGCCCGGGCCAGCCGCTCCCAGCGCTGCCCCCCGTGCGCCCGGATGCTGGCGTACTGGCAGGCGGACCAGCGGTCCATCACCGCGGTACGGCCGGTGGCCAGGCAGCTGAGCAGCGCGAGCGCGATGGCCAGCCAGCGCAGCACGGACTCGACCGCGAGCAGGCCGTCGCGCCCGACGAGGCGCTGCGCGTCCGGCCGGCCGACCCGCTGGGCGAGCCGGCCGAGCCAGCGCCGGCCGCCGGCGTTGCGGTGGTAGGTGGCCGGATGCCCGGCGGCGCTGAGCGCCTCGGCGAGCAGACGTGCCTGGGTGGTCTTGCCCGAACCGTCGATGCCGATCAGGGCGACGGCGCGCAGTCGGGCCCCGCCGCGCCGCGTCCGCAGTGAGCTGGCCACCTTCCCCAGGTTATCCGACACGTGCTCGCGGCTGCCTTTTTGTCGCATTCCTCCCCAGGTGGATGCGGAAGGTGTGACCGGAGCATCCGCCGGGTACGCCACTCAATCTCACCGCCCCTGACGACGACGGGAGACCCAGATGGCCGAGCGCGGGGACGAGACCCTGGTGCACACGCTGAAGAAGGTCGCCGCCGTGCTCAAGCAGTCCGAGATCCCGTTCGCGCTGGGCGGCAGCTTCGCGGTGTACGCGCACGGCGGTCACTCCGGCGACCACGACGTCGACTTCCTGCTCCGGGAGGCCGACGTCGACCGGGCGCTGGAGGCGCTCGTCGAGGCGGGCTTCACCGCCGAGCGCCCGCCGGAGGACTGGCTGGTCAAGGTCTACGACGAGGGCCGGATGGTGGACCTCATCCACCGGCCGATCGAGACCCCGGTGACCGAGGAGACGTTCGCCGACACGATCGTGCGGCCGGTCGACGCGATCCGCATGCCGGTGCTCTCGGCCAGCCAGCTCATGGTGCACAAGCTGCTCAGCTTCTCCCAGCACTACTGCGACTTCGCCCGGGCCCTGCCGCTCGCCCGCTCGCTGCGGGAGCAGATCGACTGGGAACGGGTACGGAAGGAAACGCAGCACTCGCCGTACGCGGAGGCGTTCCTGGTGCTGCTCGACCGGCTGGACGTGCTGCCCGGCGGCGCGCCCGGCGGAAGGGAGATCCCGTGACCGGACAGCCCGGCGACGTGCCTCCGGACGAATACGTCGAGGCCGAGATCCAGAACATGCTGACCGAGGACCCGTCCGTGGCCGAACAGGGGATCACCGTGGCGCGCCACGAGCGCGGGCTGGTGCTCTCCGGCGAGGTGGAGAGCCCGCACCGGCGGGAGGAGATCCTGCGGCGGGTGGCCGAGCGCTTCCCCGACACGCCGGTGACCAGCGACATCGGCGTGATCCGCACGCAGGCGCCCAGCCAGGTCGAGGAGCTGCCGTGAGGGAGGTTCGATGGTGATCCGGATCGCCGCCGTCGGCGACGTGCACGTGGACGAGGACGTGGTGGGCCGGTTCCGCCCGGCGCTGGAGGAGTTGCCGGACTGCGCGGACGTGCTGCTGCTCGCCGGGGACCTGACCCGGCACGGCACCGAGGCCGAGGCGCGCTGCGTGGCGCGCGAGTTCGGCGACCTCGGAGTGCCGGTGATCACCGTGCTGGGCAACCACGACCACCAGTGCGACCAGGTGCCGCAGGTGGTCAAGGTGCTCTCCGATGCCGGGATCACCGTGCTGGAGGGCACCGGGACCGTGCTGGAGTGCGCCGGCGGGCGCCTCGGGGTGGCCGGGGTGAAGGGCTTCGGCGGCGGCTTCGCCGGGCGGTGCGCCAGCGACTTCGGCGAGCCGGAGATGAAGTCGTTCGTGCGGACCACCCGGGAGAGTGCCGACGCGCTGGCGTCCGCGCTTCTCTCGCTGGAGTGCGACGCGCTCGTCGCGCTCACCCACTACGCCCCGGTGCCGGACACGCTCGCCGGTGAGCCGCTGGAGATCTATCCGTTCCTCGGCTGCTACCAGCTCGGGCAGGCGATCGACTCGGCCCCCACCGCGCTCGCGCTGCACGGGCACGCGCACCACGGCACCGAGCGGGGCACCACCCCGGGCGGGGTCCGGGTCCGCAACGTCGCGCACCCCGTGATCAAGCAGGCGTACAGCGTGTTCCACCTGGGAGATCAGATCGACTGAGGGACGGGGTTTCCGGGATCGGACGCCCGGGTATCCAGCCGCCATGGAGCTGATTCTCTGGATTCTCGCAGTCGTACTCGTGGTCGCCGGAATTCTTGCCCTCTTCCGCCGGCAGATCCTCTGGGGCATCGTCCTCATCGTCGTCGGCCTGCTGGTCGGCCCGGGTGGCGTCAGCATCTTCAACACGTAACCGTTCGACCACCACACCCTGACCCGCCGGGGTCGTCGGGTCCGGTGCTCTGTCCTCCCAGACCGGAGCGCCCGGACCTGACGATCCCGGCGCTTTCGCGTTCGGGGGTTTGCCCCCGGGGCGAAACGGCAATATCTCGACCATGGAGATGTCGCAGCGTGCCGCCCGGCGCACCGCCGGGGCCCGGAAATGGTGGGCGCTCGTCGGCTTCGGCGCCGCCACGTTCGCCGCCGCCGCCCTCGGCGGGCTGGGCGTCCGGGGCACCTCCGCCGAGTATCAGAGCCTGGAGCAGCCCTCCTGGGCGCCGCCGTCGTGGCTGTTCGGCCCGGTCTGGACCGTGCTCTACGCGTTGATCGCGATCGCCGGCTGGCTGGTCTGGCGGCGGGTCGGCTTCGGCCCCGCGCTCTGGGCCTGGTGCGCACAGCTGGTGCTCAACGCGATCTGGACCCCCCTGTTCTTCGGCGCCGGCCGCTACGGGCTGGCGTTCGCCGAGATCGTGCTGATGTGGCTGGCGATCGGCGTGACCGTCCTGCTGTTCCGGCGGGTGTCCCGGCCGGCGACGCTGCTGATGCTGCCGTACTGGGCGTGGGTCACGTTCGCCGCCGCGCTGAACTTCGCCATCTGGCGGATGAACGCCTGACCCGCTTCCGGCGCGGGGGCCGCCGCCCCCGCGCCGGCCGGCGTCAGCAGCGGGGCACGCTCGGGATGTAACCGTCGTAGCCGGTGTAGACGTACGCGTCGGAGACGAACCGGCCGGAGCCGATCCGGTCCCAGATCGAGCTGGTGCCGTAGGTGCCGGTGACCGTGGTGCCGCTGGTCTGGCAGTGGATCGTCACGCCGGCCCCGTCGGCCACCGTGCCGACCGCGCTGTAGCCGGTGCCCGGGCCCGAGCGCACGGTAAGCGGCGCGCCCGCGGTGTTCACCGTGCCGGCGCCGGTGTTCGACCCGGAGCAGCCGTTGTCGCTCTTGTAGGTCTTCGTGCCCCAGTACAGCGCCTGGGCGCCATTGAACTTGATCTTGACGGCACTGCCGCCCGACCGCTGCTCATAGTGCAGGTGTGGTCCGGTGGAGCCGCCGGTGGTGCCGACGTATCCGATCACTCGGCCGTATCCGACGGTCTGCCCCACCGAGACGTTGAAGGCGTTCAGGTGCGCGTAGTAGGTGGTCCAGCCGCCACCGTGGTTGATCCGCACGTACTTGCCGTAGCTGGTGTTGCCGAGGTTGGTCACCACGTCGACGGTGCCGGGCGCGCTGGCCACCACCGGGTCACCCAGGTCGTCGGTGCGGTTGAAGTCGATCGCGTTGGCCGGGCTGTGGTCCGACCGAGTCTGCCCGGACCAGGACTGGTTGCACGGGAACGGGACCTTGAACGTGGGCGCGGCCATCGCCGGCGCCGCCGGGACCACGGTCGCGGCGAGGACCGCCACCCCCGCCGCGAGACTGAGCCACCGCTTGCGCATCCACTGCCTCCAATGTTGAAAGTCTTCAATGCGATACGGACAGCGTGGCAGAAAGTTCCGCTCGAGGGAAGATCCGTGGGAGCGCACCCACCAGGGGTGACCGGGTTTCTGGATTGTTACCGGCCCGTGTCCGCCCTAGGGGTGGACCGCGCGGGATGCAAGCGCTTACATGTGGGGACGACCATCGGACCGGCGCGGGTTCGATTCCCCCCACGCGCCGGCAAGGAAGGAGATCGGCATGGCGTTTGCCAGATCACGCCAGGCTCTCGCGGTCACCGGCGTGCTGGGGCTGGCGCTCGGCGTCGCCGCCTGCGGCACCGGCAACGACAAGAAGAGCGACAAGGCGGGCTCGGCCGAGTGCGCGGCATACGAGAAGTACCAGGGTCACGACGGTAAGAAGGTCTCGATCTACTCGTCGATCCGGGACATCGAGGACGAGCGCCTCCAGCAGTCCTGGAAGGAGTTCGAGGACTGCACCGGCATCGAGATCGACCACGAGGGCTCCGGCGAGTTCGAGGCCCAGCTCCCCGTCCGGGTGGACGGCGGCAACGCCCCCGACATCGCCTTCATCCCGCAGCCGGGCCTGCTCAAGCGGTTCGTCGACTCGGGCAAGCTCAAGCCGGCCGGCGCCGACACCAAGGCCATGGCCGAGCAGAACTACTCGCCCGACTGGCTGAAGTACAGCACCGTCAACGGCCAGTTCTACGGCGCGCCGCTGGGCTCCAACGTGAAGTCCTTCGTGTGGTACTCGCCGAAGACCTTCAAGGAGAAGGGCTGGTCGGTCCCGACCACCTGGCAGGAGCTGATCGACCTCAGCGACAAGATCGCGGCCAGCGGCACCAAGCCGTGGTGCGCCGGCATCGAGTCCGGTGACGCCACCGGCTGGCCGGCCACCGACTGGATCGAGGACGTCCTGCTGCGTACCGGCGGGCCGGAGGTCTACGACAAGTGGACCACCCACGAGATCCCGTTCAACGACCCGCAGGTCGCCACGGCCGTCAACCAGGCCGGCACGATCCTGAAGAACGAGAAGTACGTCAACGGCGGCTTCGGCGGCGTGAAGAGCATCGCCACCACCTCCTTCCAGGAGGCCGGCACGCCGATCACCAGCGGCAAGTGCGCCCTGCACCGCCAGGCGTCCTTCTACGCCAACCAGTGGCCGAAGGGCACCAAGGTGGCCGAGGACGGCGACGTCTTCGCGTTCTACTTCCCGGCCATCGACCCGGCCAAGGGCAAGCCGGTGCTGGGCGGCGGCGAGTTCGTCGCGGCCTTCGCCGACCGTCCCGAGGTCCAGGCGGTGCAGACCTACCTGGCCTCCGGCGAGTTCGCCAACAGCCGGGCCAAGATCGGTGACTGGGTGTCCGCGAACAAGAAGCTGGACCTCAACAACGTCCCGAACCCGGTGGACAAGCTCTCCGTGGGCATTCTCCAGGACGAGAAGACCGTTTTCCGCTTCGACGGCTCGGACCTGATGCCGGCCGCGGTCGGCGCGGGCACGTTCTGGAAGGGCATGGTCGCCTGGATCAACGGCAAGGACACCACCACCGTCCTGAACGACATCGAGGGCAGCTGGAAGTGATCCGAGCGGGTGGCCCGGTCCGCGTCGCGGGCCGGGCCACCCGTCCGCATCCGAACCCTTGAGGGAGGGTTGATGGAGTTCGACTTCGCGGCGGAACAGCCGAAGTTCCTCATGTTGATGTACGGGCTGATCGCTTTCGTCGCGGTGGTGGGCGGGTTGCTCCTGCTCCTCGACGTGGTGCCGGCCTGGTTCACCCGGCGCCGGGAGGCGCAACTGGTCGCGGCCTCGGCGAGCGGCGCCCCACTGCCCCGCCGGCGCAAGCAGCGCGAGGGCGGGTTCGCGTTCTTCTTCCTGCTGCCGACGCTGCTGCTGCTGACCATCGGGCTGGTGATCCCGGCCGTCCGCACCACGCTGCTCTCCTTCATGGACTCGAGCAGCACCAACTGGGTGGGCCTGGACAACTACGGCTGGATGTTCTCCGAGGACTCGATCTTCCGAGTCCTGATCAACACCCTGGTCTGGGTGCTGCTGGTGCCGTTGGTGGCCAGCGCGTTCGGCCTGATCTACGCGGTCCTGGTGGACCGGGCCAAGTTCGAGTCGGCGGCCAAGTCGCTGATCTTCCTGCCGATGGCGATCTCGTTCGTGGGCGCCGCCATCATCTGGAAGTTCATCTACGCGTTCCGCGGCGACGGGCAGGACCAGATCGGCCTGCTCAACCAGATCATGGTCACCCTGGGCGGCGAGCCGAAGCAGTGGCTGCTGGACTCGCCGCTGAACACGTTCCTGCTCATCGTGATCATGGTGTGGATCCAGGCCGGCTTCGCCATGGTGGTGCTCTCCGCGGCCATCAAGGCCATCCCGGCGGACATCATCGAGGCGGCCCGGCTGGACGGCACCACGCCGTGGCAGATGTTCTGGCGGATCACCATGCCGAGCATCCGGCCGGCGCTGATCGTGGTGGTGGTGACGATCTCCATCGCCACGCTGAAGGTCTTCGACATCGTCCGAACCGCCACCAACGGCAACTACGACACCAACGTGATCGCGACCGAGATGTACAACCAGGCGTTCCGGTACGGCGAGAACGGACAGGGCTCGGCGCTCGCGGTCTTCCTCTTCGTCCTGGTCCTCCCGCTCGTGATCTACCAGATCCGCAACCTGCGCAAGCAGCGGGAGGGCTGAGATGACCACCGCCACGCCCACCGTCGGAGCCGGCGTCCAACCCCCGGCGCCGCTCACCCGGGCCGCCCGAGTCCGCAAGCGGCTCAACAGCCGCACCGCCACGCTCGTCTCGATCGTGCTCGCGCTGCTCTGGACGATCCCGACCTTCGGCCTGTTCGTCTCCTCGTTCCGGCCCGAGAACCAGATCAAGACCACCGGCTGGTGGACGTTCTTCAGCGACCCGCAGTTCACCCTGCAGAACTACCAGGACGTGCTGTTCAGCACCGGCTCGTCGGGGCAGCTCGCCAGCTACTTCATCAACTCGCTGGCGATCACCATCCCGTCGGTGCTGTTCCCGATCGCGTTCGCCTCGCTGGCCGCGTACGCGCTGGCCTGGATCAACTTCCGGGGGCGCGACTGGCTCTACATCGGGATCTTCGCGCTGCAGATCGTGCCGCTGCAGATGGCCCTCGTGCCGCTGCTGCGGTTCTTCTCCACCGGCGTCACCCTCGGCGGCGTCCAGATCCTCCCCGCGTGGGACCTGGTCGACGAGCAGAAGTTCGCCCAGGTGTGGTTCGCGCACACCTGCTTCGCCCTTCCGTTCGCCGTCTACCTGCTGCACAACTTCATCTCGCAGCTCCCCGGCGACCTGATGGAGGCGGCCCGGGTCGACGGCGCCACCCACCCGAAGATCTTCCGCACCATCGTGCTGCCGCTGATCACGCCCGCACTGGCGGCGATCGGCATCTTCCAGTTCCTCTGGGTCTGGAACGACCTGCTGGTCGCGCTGATCTTCGCCGGGGGTGGCGACGAGACCGCCCCGCTGACGGTCCGGCTCGCCGAGCTGGCCGGCACCCGGGGCAACGAGTGGCAACGGCTCACCGCCGGCGCGTTCGTGTCGATCGTCGTACCGCTGCTGGTGTTCCTGTCCCTCCAGCGCTACTTCGTGCGGGGCCTGCTCGCCGGCAGCGTCAAGGGTTGATCCACCGTCCCGCCGCCGCCGGGCCCGGCGGCGGCGGGGCACGGATCGCAGCGGGGAGCCACGATGACCAAGATTGACGACGTCGCCCGCCTGGCCGGGGTCTCCACGGCCACCGTGTCCCGTGCGCTGCGCGGCCTGCCGACCGTCTCCGCCGCCACCCGCCGCCGGGTGCTCGCCGCCGCCGAGCAGCTCCAGTACGCGGTGTCGCCCAGCGCCTCCCGGCTGGCCGGCGGACGGACCGGCACCGTGGCGGTGGTCGTCCCCCGGATCACCCGCTGGTTCTTCGGCACGGTCGTCGAGTCGGTCGAGGACCACCTCCAGCAGAACGGCTACGACCTGCTGCTCTACAACCTCGGCGGCCGGGAACAGAACCGTCAGCGGGTGCTGCGCACCGCCGCCCTGCACAAGCGGGTCGACGCGATCATCCTGGTCGCCACCCCGCTGCGCGCCGCCGACGTGCACGCGCTGACGAAACTCGACCTGCCCGGCGTGACGATCAGCTCCGGCAGCGGCGTGCCCGGCTGGCCCTGCGTCCGGATCGACGACGTGGCCGCCGCCCGCACCGCGACCCGACACCTGCTCGACCTCGGGCACACCCGGATCGCGCACATCTCCGGCGACCCGGACGACGAACTCGCCTTCACCACCCACCTGGACCGGCGGCGCGGCTACCAGGAGGCGCTGCGCGCCGCCGGCCTCCGGCCCGACCCGAGCCTCGACGTCGAGTCCCGGTTCACCATCGACGGCGGCACCCACGCCACCGCCGAGTTGCTCGCCCGGGGCGAGCCGCCGACCGCCATCTTCGCCGCCTGCGACGAGATGGCGATGGGTGCGGTCACCGCGCTGCGCGACGCCGGGCTGCGGGTGCCGCAGGACGTCAGCGTGATCGGTATCGACGACCACGACCTGGCCGGCGTGCTCGGGTTGAGCACCATCGCCCAGCCCGCCGCCGACCAGGGGCGGCTCGCCGCCCGCATCCTGCTGGACCCGCTCGGCACGCGCGCCGCCGACCCGTACCCCGGTCTGGTGCCGACGCCGCGCGGCGCCGACGCCGACGGGCGGACGCCGACCTCGGTGATCCTCCCCACTCGGCTCGTCGTGCGGGAGTCGACCGCGCCGCCCCGGGCACACTGAACGGACCCGTTCGTCCGCGACCACGACAGGGAGAAGGCGCTGAACACCGACGCGACGCAGCAGGCCCCGGCCACCGGCTGGTGGACCGAGGCGGTCATCTACCAGGTCTACCCGCGCTCGTTCGCCGACTCCGACGGCGACGGCGTCGGTGACCTGCCGGGCATCACGGCCCACCTCGACCACCTCGCCGAGCTGGGGGTCGACGCCGTCTGGCTGTCCCCGTTCTATCCGTCCCCGCAGGCCGACGCCGGCTACGACGTGGCCGACTACCGGGACGTCGACCCGCTCTTCGGCACGCTCGCCGACGCGGACAAGCTGATCGCCGAGGCGAAGGCCCGCGACCTGCGGGTGATCGTCGACCTGGTGCCCAACCACACCTCCTCCGCGCACCGCTGGTTCACCGCGGCCGTCGCGGCCGCGCCGGGCAGCCCGGAGCGGCAGCGCTACGTCATCCGCGACGGCAAGGGCCCGGACGGCGCCGAGCCGCCGAACGACTGGGAGAGCGTGTTCGGCGGCCCGGCCTGGACCCGGCTGCCCGACGGCCAGTGGTACCTGCACCTGTTCGACCCCGGCCAGCCCGACCTGAACTGGGACAACCCGGAGGTGCGCGAGGAGTTCCTCGGCGTGCTGCGCTTCTGGCTGGACCGGGGCGTCGACGGGTTCCGGGTGGACGTGGCGCACGGCCTGATCAAGCAGGCCGACCTGGCCGACTGGCAGGAACCGCAGGAGATCCTCTCCGGCAGCGAGACCGACAAGCCGCGCCCGCCGATGTGGGACCAGGACGGGGTGCACGAGATCTACCGGGAGTGGCGGCGGCTGCTCGACTCGTACGCCGGGGAGCGGGTCCTGGTCGCCGAGGCGTGGGTGGAGCCGGCCGAGCGGCTGGCCCGCTACGTCCGGCCGGACGAGATGCACCAGGCGTTCAACTTCGAGTACCTGATGGCCGCCTGGACCGCCCCGGCCCAGTACGCGGTGATCACCCGCTCGCTGGAGGCCACCGACGCGGTCGGCGCGCCCACCACCTGGGTGCTGTCCAACCACGACGTGGTCCGGCACGCCTCCCGCCTCGGGCTGAGCACCGCCGGTGGCCGGACGAGCGGCATCGGCGTCGACGATCCGCAGCCGGACGCGGCGCTCGGCCTGCGCCGGGCCCGGGCGGCCAGCCTGCTGATGCTGGCGCTGCCCGGCTCGGCCTACCTCTATCAGGGCGAGGAGCTGGGGCTGCCGGAGCACACCACGCTGCCCGACGAGGCCCGCCAGGACCCGACCTGGGCGCGCAGCGGGCACACCCAGCGCGGCCGGGACGGCTGCCGGGTGCCGATCCCGTGGGAGGCCGACGCCCCGTCGTACGGCTTCGGCCCGACCGACGCGAGCTGGCTGCCCCAGCCGCCGGCCTGGGCCGAGTACGCGCTGGACCGCCAGCGCGGGGTGCCCGGCTCGACGTACGAGCTGTACCGGACCGCGTTGCGGCTGCGGCGCGAGCACGGGCTGGCCCGGGGGCCGATGCGCTTTCTCACCTCCGGTGACGAGGTGCTCACGTTCACCAACGGCGACCTGACCGTGCTGACCAACTTCGGCGCGGCCCCGGTGCCGCTGCCCTCCGGCGCGCAGGTGCTGGCCTCCAGCGCCCCCCTGGACGGCTCCGCCGTCCCCACCGACGTCACCGTGTGGTGGGTGTAAGGAGGGGCCCCCGGTTAACGCCTCCGGTATAGCAGGGGCCCCCTCCTAACGCCCAGGTGTCAGGAGGGGGCCCCTTCTTCGAGGCGGTCGGCGCGGGTGTGCAGGAGCGCGTGCACCTGGGCGATGTCCCGGGGTGAGGTGCGGGCGGCCAGCCAGTACATGATCCCGGTCGGCACGAAGAACAGCTGGAACGCGGCCAGCCCGACGGCGTAGTTCAGCGGCGGCGGGAACGCCACCCGCAGCGCCGCGAACGCCACCCCCACGAGCCCGTTGCCGGCCGCCCGACCCACGCCGTTGACCAGGTTGCCGAGGCTGTAGACCGTGCCCCGGTGCTCGGGCGGGTTCACGTCCGCGATCAGCGCGAACCAGTTCGGCGAGTTGGCCGAGGTCAGTGCCAGCGCGACCACGGCGGTGAGCAGGCTCAGCCCGACCGTCGGCTCGGTCAGCACGCTGGTCAGCACGGCCGCCACCACCGCGCCGGAGCCGCCGCCGTCGGGCACGTCGATGTGGATCGGCACGAAGAACAGCACCAGGTAGAACGGCACGGCTGCGAGGATGCCCACGGCCGCGACCAGGGCCCGGCCACTCGGCGTACGCCGTTGCAGCGCGTCGCCGACCAACCCGCCCACGATGGACAACACGCCGCCGAGCTGGAACAGGGTGGCGAACACGCTGCCCACCACCACGGCGGTGGCCGCCGAGTAGCCCTGCGCCTCGGCCCGCTGGCTGAACAACACCGGCAGCCAGACCAACGAACCGAACGCGGCCTGCGCGGTGAGCCCCTGCAGGATCAGCCAGCGGTTGGTCCGGCGGGCCAGGATCCGGGGCACGTCGGCGCGGCTGATCCGGTAGTCGTACTCGCGGCCGGCGTCCAGCGCCCCGGCCAGTTCCGGCTCGCTCTGCCCGCGCGCGATGTCGTACGTGAACAGGTAGGCCACGGTGGCGGCCAGGCCCACGCCGGTGAGCAGCAGGAACGGTCGCCGCCAGTCGGTCGCCCCGAGCAGTCCCCCGGCCAGCGTGCCGGCCAGCGTGCCGACGCCCTGGGACAGGCCCCAGAAGCTCATCACCAGGCCGCGCCGGCGCGGCGAGATCAGGTCGGTGACCACGGAGAAGCCGACCGAGCCGACCGCGCCCAGCCCGATCGCGGCGACGAGTTGGGCGGCCAGGAAGGTCGGGTACCGGTCGGCCAGCGCGCTGCCGCCGGTGCCGGCCGCCCAGATCAGCGTGCCGACCATGAGCAGCGGCTTGCGGTTGGTGCGGTCGCCGACGTACGCCCAACCCACCGCCGCCGCCGCGCTGACCAGGAAGCTGACGGCGGTGACCAGGCCGAGCAACCGCTGGGGTACGCCGAGCGCGCCGGAGATCGGCCCGTACAGCGGCGGCACCAGGCCGATCGCCACGTTGTCCAGCGAGGCGAGCACCACGAAGACCACGACGCTGTAGAACCGGTGCGCCGCGTTCCCGCGCCGGGAGACCGTCGTGTCGCTCATGCCGGCAGCCAACCAGGCTCGCGCCCGGCGCGCACCACGACCCCCCGGCGCGCCGCGTCCGGTGTTAAGCGGGGCCCCCTCCTATGCAGGAAGCGTTAAGCGGGGGCCCCTCCTTAACCCCGGGCGTGCGCGTAGCGCTCGCGGATGGTGGGGGTGGGAGCGGCGGTGTACTCCTCGATGTCGCCGATGGACCAGTGCGGCGGGGCGTCCCCGCCCAGCGCCACCCACGCCGCCTGCCGGGCCGCGCCGTCCGCGACGTACTCCCCCGGCGGCGGGACCACCACCGGGCGGCCGAACACCTGCGGGGCGATCCGCCGGACCGCGGCGGACCGGGCGCCGCCGCCGACCAGGATGATCCGGTCCGCGCGGGCGCCCTGCGCGAGCAGCGCGTCGAGACCGTCGGCCAGCCCGCAGAGCAGCCCCTCGACGGCGGCCCGGGCCAGGTGCGCCGGCGTCGAGGTGGCCAGCGTGAGGCCGTGCAGCGTGCCGGTGGCGTCCGGCCGGTTCGGCGTCCGCTCCCCCTCCAGGTAGGGCACGAGCACCAGCCCGTCCGCGCCCGGCGGGGCGGACAGGGCCAGCTCGCCGAGCGTGTCGAGGTCGACGCCGAGCAGGGTGGCGGCGGCGTCGAGCACCCGGGCCGCGTTCAGCGTGGCGACCAGCGGCAGGAACCGGCCGCTGGCGTCGGCGAAGCCGGCCACCGCGCCGGAGGCGTCCGCGGCCGGAGTGTCGGTGACCGCGAAGACGGTGCCGGAGGTGCCGATCGAGACCACCACGTCGCCCGGGCCGGCGCCGACGCCGAGCGCCGCCGCGGCGTTGTCCCCGGTGCCCGGCCCGAGCAGGGCCGCGCCGGACCCCGGGCCGCCGGCCGGGGCCTCGCCGAGCGTCGCCAGGTCGAGCCGACCGGCCGCCTCGGCCGGACCCAGCACGGCCGGCACCCGGATCCGCCGGCCGAAGGCCCGTTCCAGTAGGTCGAGCCGGTATTCGCCGGCGCGCGGCGACCAGTAGCCGGTGCCGCTGGCGTCGCCGCGGTCGGTGCGCAGCGCGGCCAGGCCGGGCGCGCCGGCCAGCTTCCAGGTCAGCCAGTCGTGCGGCAGGCAGACCGCGGCCACCCGGTCGGCGTTGGCCGGCTCGTGCCGGGCCAGCCAGCGCAGCTTGGTGGCGGTGAAGCTGGCCACCGGCACCGCGCCCGTCGCGTCGGCCCAGAACCGGCGGCCGGTCTCCCCGCCGCCGGCCTCCTCGACCAGGTCCCGGGCCGCGTCGGCGGACCGGGTGTCGTTCCACAGCAGCGCCGGGCGGACCACCTCACCCGCCTCGTCCAGGCAGACCATGCCGTGCTGCTGGCCGCCGACCGAGACGGCGGCCACGTCGGCCAGCCCGCCGGCCTCGGCCAGCGCCGCCCGCAGGGCGTCCCACCAGGCGTACGGGTCGACCTCGGTGCCGGGCGGGTGCGGCGCGCGGCCCTGCCGGACCAGCGCGCCGGTCTCCGCGTCCCGGACGACCACCTTGCAGGACTGGGTCGACGAGTCGACCCCGGCGACGAGCGGCATAGGGGCCCGCCTCAGCGCGCGCCGAGCAGGTGCTCGACGGCGAGCTGGTTGAGCCGGACGAAGCCGAAGCCCTTCGCCCCGGCGGCCTCCGGGTCGAACTCCTCGAAGGCGCTCCGGTCGGCGAGCAGCTCGGCGTAGCCCTCGCCCGGGTCGAGCGTCGGCGTGGCCAGCTCGGCCACCCGGGCGACGGCGAGCGCCTCGGCGACCTCCGGGTCGGCGCGGAACGCCGCGGCCCGCTCCTTGAGCAGCAGGTAGGTGCTCATGTTCGCGGCCGCCGACGCCCACACGCCGGTGATGTCCTCGGTGCGCGACGGCTTGTAGTCGAAGTGGCGCGGGCCGTCGTAGGCCGGGCCGCCGTCCGGGCCGCCGTGCTCCAGCAGGTCGACGAGGGCGAACGCGTTGAGCAGGTCGCCGTGGCCGAAGACCAGGTCCTGGTCGTACTTGATGCCGCGCTGGCCGTTGAGGTCGATGTGGAACAGCTTGCCCTGCCAGAGCGCCTGGGCGATGCCGTGGGCGAAGTTCAGCCCGGCCATCTGCTCGTGGCCGACCTCCGGGTTGAGCCCGACCATCTCCGGGCGGGCCAGGGTGGAGATGAAGCCGAGCGCGTGGCCGACGGTGGGCAGCAGGATGTCGCCCCGGGGCTCGTTCGGCTTGGGCTCCAGGGCGAAGCGCAGGTCGTAGCCGTTGTCGACGACGTACTGGCAGAGCAGGTCGACGGCCTCGCGGTAACGCTCCAGCGCGGCCTGGACGTTCTTGGCCACGTCGTACTCGGCGCCCTCCCGGCCGCCCCACATGACGAACGTCTTCGCGCCCATCTCGGCGGCGAGGTCGACGTTGCGCAGCACCTTGCGCAGCGCGTAGCGGCGCACGTCCCGGTCGTTGCTGGTGAACCCGCCGTCCTTGAACACCGGGTGGTTGAACAGGTTGGTGGTGACCATCGGCACGACCAGGCCGGTCTCGTCGAGGGCCTTGCGGAACCGGCTGACCCGGGCGTCGCGGGTGGCGGCGTCCGCACCGAAGGGAACCAGGTCGTCGTCGTGGAAGGTGATGCCGTACGCGCCCAGCTCGGCGAGCCGGTGCACCGCCTCGACGGCGTCCAGCTCGGGGCGGGTGGCGTCGCCGAACGGGTCGCGGGCCGGCCAGCCCACGGTCCAGAGGCCGAAGGAGAACTTGTCCGCGGGGGTGGGACGGGGTGCCATGGGAACCTCCGGTGGTGGTGTCGTCCGCGATTTGTTCAGCGGTTGAATTAAATGGCGGGGATGTGGCAGTGTCAAGTGGTGACCAGCGCCAGCACCGTCGGAGCGGTCCGGCAGGGCAGCCTGCGCGAGTTGAACCTCGCGGTCGTGCTCCGGCGGATCGCCGCGGCCGACCACCCGCCGTCGCGGGCCGGGCTCGCCGCCGAGACCGGGCTGACCCGGGCCACCGTCTCCGCCGTCGTCGACGACCTGATCGCCGGGCGGCTGGTCGCCGAGGCGGAACCGGCCCCGCGCACCGGCGCGGGCCGGCCGGCCCGGGGCCTGGTGCTGGCCGCCGACGGCCCGGCCGGGCTGGGCCTGGAGGTGAACGTCGACTACCTGGCCGCCTGCGTCGTCGACCTCACCGGCACCGTCCGGCACCATCTGGTCCGCCGCGCCGACCTGCGCCCGACCTCCCCCGCCGACGCGCTCGCCCGGCTGGCCGCGCTCGCCGCCGAGGCGCGCGCCGCAGCCGTACGCGACGGACTGACCCTGGCCGGCGCGGCGCTGGCCGTGCCCGGCCTGGTGGGCGAGGACGGCCTGGTCCGGCTCGCGCCGAACCTCGGCTGGCGGGACGTGGACGTGCCGGCGCTGCTGGCCGGGCACCCGCTCGCCGAGCCGGTCGACGGCGTCCCGCCGCTCATGGTCGACAACGAGGCCAACCTCGCCGCGCTCGGCGAGCTGTACGCCGGAGCGCCCCGGGCCCGCAGCTTCCTGCACGTCACCGGCGAGATCGGCATCGGCGCCGGGATCGTGCTCGACGGGGCGCTCTATCGGGGTGCCCGCGGCTGGAGCGGAGAGATCGGTCACTTCCCGGTCCAACCACAGGGCCGGCCGTGCCGCTGCGGCGGTCAGGGTTGCCTGGAGCGGTACGCCGGCCAGGAGGCGATCCTGGCCGCCGCCGGCCTGCCCGGCGCGGAGCTGCCCGCCGACACCGCCGCCACCCGCCTGGCCGACCTGGCCGGGGGCGGCGACCCGGCCACGCTCGCCGCGCTCGCCGACGCCGGCACCGCGCTCGGGGTGGCGGTGGCGGGCGTGGTGAACCTGCTGGATCTGGACACCGTGGTGCTCGGAGGCGGATACGCGCCGCTCGCGCCCTGGCTGTGCCCGCCGGTGGTGGCGGAGATCTCCCGGCGGGTGCTGACCGCCGCGTGGTCCCCGGTCACGGTGCGGCCCGCGGTGTTGGGGGCCCAGTCCGCCGCGGTCGGCGGCGCCACCTCGGTGGTCCGCCGGATCGTCGACCACCCGGTCGGCTGGCTCGCCCGGACGCCCTGATCGCAGCCGTCCTCGACGGGCATTCGTCGCCTCCGCTCGGTACGCTTGCCGTGAGGCAACCTGTCCATCGAACGAGGAGCGCACCGACAGCATGCACACGGGTCGACCGGCCGAAGCGCCCGGCCACCGGCGGTGACCGCCGCACGCCGCGGCGGTGTCGCCGGGCCGGTCAGCGGCGGTGGAGCCGTCCCCCGGAAGCGATCCCGGCGGGTGGCCGGGAGCGCGCTGCCGGCCGACGACCGCCTCGCCCGCGAGCTGCTGGACGGGTCGGCCGAGGCGGTCGTGACGACCGGCCCGGCCGGCGTGGTGGCCCTGGTCAACACCATGGCGACGGCGCTGCTCCCCGAATTGACACCGGGCGTCGCCCTGGCCGGCTGCCGGGTGCCCGCGCTGGCCGAGGCGGCCCGCGCCGGCGCCGACACGTTCGAGAGCGAGCACCACGGGCGGCGGCTGCGCGGCCTGCGCCGGGAGCTGGCCGGAGACCGCTGCGCATGGTATGTGCGGGACGTCACCGAGGAACAGGCCCGCACCGACGCGCTGCTCGCCGAGCGTTCCCGCACCGCCTTCCTGGCCCAAGCCGGCAGCCGGCTCGGGCTCTCCCTGCACCGCGAGCAGACGCTGCGCACCGCCGTGACGCTGCCGGTGCCCTACCTGGCCGACGTCGCCGTGGTGGTGCACCGACCGCCGCCGCCGGCCGAGGACGAACCGCACTGGATCCGGTACGCCGCGAACGACTCCGGCCCGGTCACCGGCGTGGCCGGCTGGCGGACGGCGGAGTCGGTCCCCGGCCTGGTCGAGGCGCTCGAAGGCGACCTCACCGAGCCCAGTCCCTGGCTCGACGCCGAACTGGCCGACCTGGCCGAGGTGCTCCCGGCCGGCTTCGGTCGGCCGGGCACCGTGCTGATCAGCCCCATGCCCAGCGCCGGCGGGCCGGCCGGGGCACTGGTCCTCGCCCGTCGCCCCGAGCGCGCGGGTTTCGACCAGCGGGAGATCGCGCTGGCCCGCGAGTTCGCCGGCCGGGCCGGTGCCGCGCTGGCGGCCGCCGAGCTGTACGGCGAACAGACGCACCTGGCCCGGGTCCTCCAGAACAGCCTGCTGCCGCCGAAGCTGCCGCGCCTGGACGGGATGACCCTGGCCGGCGGCTACCGGGCCGCCGGGGACAGCCTGCGCATCGGCGGCGACTTCTACGACCTGTTCCCCACCCCGGCCGGCGGCCTTTTCGCGCTCGGTGACGTCTGCGGCAAGGGCGTGGGCGCGGCGGTGCTCACCGGCCGGGTCCGCCAGTCGTTGCAGACCCTGCGCCTGGTCGAGCAGCGCCCCCGGGAGCTGATGGAGCTGCTCAACCGGGCGCTGCTCGACGCACCGGGCGCCGCCGCGCGGGCCCAGTTCACCACGCTCCTGCTCGGCACTCTGAGCCGGGAGCCCGACGGCGGGCTCCTGGTCCGGGTGGCCGGTGGCGGGCATCCCGCGCCCCTGGTGATCCGCGCCGGCGGCGGGATCGACGTGGTCCGGGTGGGCGGCATGCCGGTCGGCGCGCTGACCGCGGCGCGATTCGCCGAGGCCGAGGTCCGGCTGGCGCCGGGCGACCTGCTGCTGGCGTACACCGACGGGGTGACCGAGGCCCGGGGTGGCCCCACCGAGCTGGCCATGTTCGGCGACGACCGGCTGTGTCAGGCGCTCGCCTCCGGTGCCGGGCTGCCGCCGGCCGCGCTGGTCGACCGGGTGCTCCAGCTCGTCGACGAGTGGCTCGACGGGCAGCCGCACGACGACATCGCCATGCTGGCCGTGGCGGCGTCGTGAGCCCGGGCGGCCGGATCGGGCCGGAAGCCCTGGCCGCGTACCTCGAACATCTGGAACGGGCCGACCGGGCCGGCGCCGTGGCGTTGGCCCGGGGCCTGCTGGCGGAGGGCCGCTCGGTCGCGGACGTGCTCGTCGACCTGGTCGCGGTGGCCCAGCGGGAGATCGGGCGACGCTGGCTCACCGGTTCCTGGCGCGTCGCGCAGGAACACGCCGCCACCCACGTCAGCGAGCTGGTGGTCGACGCGCTGGGCGCGGCCGTCGGCGCGCCGCACCGGGGCCACGTGGTGGTGGCCTGCGTCGAGGGCGAGTGGCACGCGTTGGCGGCCCGGATCGTCAGCGAGGTGGTCCGGGCGGCCGGCTGGCGGGTGACGTTCCTGGGCGCCAGCGTGCCGGCCCGCCACCTGGTCTCCTACCTGCACCAGACCGGCCCGGACGCGGTGCTGTTGAGCTGTGTCCAGCCCAACCGGCTCGTCCGGGCGGCGCGCATGGTGGAGGCCAGCCGGGCTGCCGGGGTGCCGGTGCTGGCCGGTGGCCCCGGCTTCGGCCCGCAGGGCCGGTGGGCGACGGCGATCGGCGCGGCGGCCTGGGGAGCCAGTGCCCGGGACGCGGTGCGGCTGCTGGCCGTGCCGTTGCCCGCCGGCTCGCACACCGGCCCACCGCCCCCACCGGCCGATGACGGGTACGTGGCGGTGCTGCACCGCCGACGGGAGCTGGTCCGGCTCGCGCTGGCCGCGGTGGACCCGCCGGAGGAGACCGCCGAGGACGTCGCGTCGGGCATCGCGCACCTGGTCGACGCGCTGATCGCGGCGGCCCGGGTGGACGACGACCGGCTGCTGCTGGACTTCGTCGAGTGGCAGGAGGAGGCGCTCACCGCCCGGGGCGGCCGGCGCCTGCTCGACGACGTGCTCGCCACCCTGGAACGGACCCTGTCCGAGCATCCCCGGGCGGCCGCCCGACTGCGCGACGCCTGGGCCGCGTACACCGCCGGTTGAGCCCGGCCGTGGGACGCCCCGGCGCTGCCGTGGGGCCGGCCGTGGGACGCCCCGGCGCTGCTGTGCGGGCCGGCCGACGCCTCCCGACGAGAGCCGGCCCGGTCGGCGGCGTCCGCCGATCGGCCGGCTCAGGCGCTGCGGACCGACGGCGGCTCGTCGGGCGGCAGCGGCTCACCAGGTCGGCGCGTCACCATGGGCCGCGACGGCGCGGCCAGGTCGGTCAGGGGATCGGAGATCCGCCCCCCGGACGGCTGCAACACCGGCCATCCTCCGGCGACCGACGCCGCTCCCCGACGCCCGATCTCGTCGAACTCGCGCATCCCGCGCAGCAGGGCCGACCGCCCGTCCGGGCTCATCGCGTCCAGGATCCGCGCCAACCGACGCCACCGGTCGGCGCGCAGCTCGGCGAGGAGCCGCTCGGCCTCCGGGGTGAGGTGCAGCGAGATCTCCCGGCGGTCGTGGCGGCCCGGTTCCCGCTCCAGCATGCCGGCGGCCACCAGACGGTCGCAGAGCCGGCTGGCGGAGGAGAGCAGCATGTCGGTGAGCGTGGCGAGCCGACGGAGGTTGATCCCGTCGTACTGCTCGACGACCATGACCGCGCGCAACTGTGCCCCGGAAAGCCGGCTGGTGGTCTGCTCGCGGGCCGCCTCCCAGACGGCGAGCAGGGTGCCCGCCGCCTCGTCCAGGGCAGCGGACATACTCGCTTCAGGTCCCACGGGACCGGGCTCCTCGGTCATGGTGGGCCCGAGACTACTCCCCGGATCACCCCGGCGACCTGTGCAAAGGAGCAAAGATGAGCGAACCGGAGGCTCGCGCGCGTCAGATCCTGACCGGTGCGCCCACCGATCTCATCGTCGACCGGCTCGCCGCCGAGCTGCTGCGTACCTACGGGATCACCCGCACCGAGCTCTACCAGGTCGACTACCGGCTCACCGAACTGCTGCCGCTGGGCGGCGGCGAGGCGCTCACCGGCCCCGGCCATCCGGCCTGGCACGCCTTCGACCACCAGGAGCCGATGGTCGCCGACGGCACCGGCTGGTTCCCGGTGGGGATGCGGGGCGAGCGGCGCGGTGTGCTCCGGGTCTCGCCCATGCCGACCGACCCGGACGCCCGGCGCGAACTGGACATCGTCGCCACCGTCCTCGGGCACGAGCTGGCCGCCGTCACCTCGACCACCGACATCTACCTGACCAACCGGCGCAGCCGGCGGCTCACCCTGGCCGCCGAGATGCAGTGGGAGATGCTGCCCGGCCGCAGCCGGATCCGCCCGTCGTTCAGTCTGGCCGGCCAGCTCGAGCCGGCCTACGCGGTGCGTGGCGACAGCTTCGACTGGTCCGACGACGGCCACCGGCTCTGGTTGGCGGTGCTCAACGGCTTCGGTGAGGGGGTGGCCGCGGCGCTGCTCACCTCGCTGGCCACCTTCGCGCTGCGCAACGCGCGCCGGGGTGGGCTCGGCCTGGCCGACCAGGCCGCCCTGGCCGACCAGGCGATCTACGCGCAGCACCGGGGAGAGCAGCACCTCTCCGTGCTGTTGATGGAGCTGGACCTGGCCACCGGGGAGCTGGCCGCGGTGGACGCCGGCTCACCGCACCTGATCCGGCTGCGCGACGGCGAGGTGGCCCAGCAGGAGCTGGACAAGCAGTTCCCGCTCGGCATGTTCGACGGCACCGACTACCGGGAACAGCGGTTCCAGTTGGCTCGCGGCGACCGGCTCTTCGTGGTCAGCGACGGGGTGGTCGACGCCACCGCCGAGCGGATCCGCTACGGCGAGTCGGCCCTGGACCGGTTCCTGCGCCGGACCGGCCCGCTGGAACCACTGGACGCGGTCCGGTCCCTGATCGGCGACCTGCGGGCCTTCGTCGCCGGTGACCTCGTCGACGACGCGGTGGTGGTCTGCCTGGACTGGTCGGGCCCGCAGCCGGGGACCGGCCCGGCTCAGTAGGCGCCGCGGCTGCCCAGCACCGCGCCGAACGTCTTCCAGAGGATGGTCAGGTCGGCCGCGAGCGACCAGTTCTCCACGTAGTAGAGGTCGAGCCGGATGCCGTCCTCCCAGCTCAGGTCGGATCGGCCGCTGACCTGCCAGAGACCGGTCATGCCGGGCTTGACCAGCAGGCGGCGGGCCACGTCGCCGTCGTAGCGGGCCACCTCGGAGGGCAGCGGTGGGCGCGGGCCCACCAGGCTCATCTGGCCGAGCAGCACGTTGGCGAGCTGGGGCAGCTCGTCCAGCGACCACCTGCGCAGCAGCCGGCCGGTCCGGGTCACCCGGGGGTCGTCGCGCATCTTGAACATCAGGCCGTCGGTCTCGTTGCGCGCGGCCAGCTCGGCGAGCAGGGCGTCGGCGTTGACCACCATGGTGCGGAACTTGAAGACCCCGAACTCCTCGCCGCCCTGGCCCACCCGGGTCTGCCGGAACAGCACCGGGCCGCGGCTGTCCAGCTTGACGGCGAGCGCGAGCACCGCCAGCAGTGGCGACAGCAGGAGCAGGGCGATCAGCGAGAGCGACCGGTCGACGAAGCCCTTGACCAGCTTGCGGGCGCCGCGGAACTCGGGGGCCTCGACGTGGATCAGCGGCAGGCCGGCGACCGGGCGGGTGTGGATGCGAGGGCCGGCCACGTCGGTCAGCGCCGGGGCCACCACCAGGTCGACCCCGGTGCCCTCCAGTTGCCAGCCGAGACGGCGCAGCCGGGTCGCGGTCAGCTCGCCGGAGGCGGTGACCGCCACCGTGTCCGCGCCGATCGCGGTGGCCGCCTCCGGGATGCCCCGGAACGACCCGACCACCGGCACGTCGCCGAGGCGCTGCGGCACCGGGGCGAGCAGCGCGTCCGGAATGCAGGCGCCGACCACCTGGTAGCCGGCGTAGGGCTCCCGGCGCAACGTGTGCACCAACTCCAGCACGTGCGCCGTGTCACCGACCACCAGCACCTTGCGGGACCAGCCGGCGCCCCGGTCGCGGGCCCGGTGCAGCCGCTTGCGGGCGGCGAAGCGCGCCACTTCCAGCCCGATCGTGCCGACCGCGAAGGAGATGGCCAGGAAGCCCCGGGAGACCCCGACGTCGGCGATGTAGCCGGCGATGGCGATGCCGCCGGCCAACCGCAGGCTCGCCGCGCTGACCCGGCGGTACTCGTCGGCGCCGTAGCCGAGCACCTGGTCGTCGTAGCAGCGCATGGCCTTGAGCGACACCAGCCAGACCAGCAGGAGCACCGGCGCGACCACCACGTAGGGGATCTCGGAGCCGCTGGGCTGCTCGTCACCGAACCGGGCCAGGTAGCCGACCAGGATGGCCACGGCCAGCACGGCGGTGTCGAGCACCACCAGGACCCGGATGTAGGCCCGTTCCGCGGCTCGTGTCGTCGCGCCGGGTCGCTCGCCCCCGGATCGTGACGTCCTGGCAGGAGTCAACAGCGTCGCCGAGGTCACCGGCCCTCCCCCACTCAACTCACCGACCGCCCCGCTCCCACCCGGTCCCGCCCCGGGACCCGCGGTCGAGGCACTCGGACATCATGCCAGGACAATTATGGTTACCGATTGATTCGGACACATTACCGTCAGTTCACTTCTCGTACCTTGACCCGGGAAGCCTTCCGCCGTACCGGATTTCCCGGTACGGCGGAAGAACGTCACTGAGTCGCAGGTCAGCGCGGTGCGGGCGGCCGCAGCGCGATCGCCTGGAGGAAGATTTCGCCGATCTTGCTGGGGTCGGTGGTCACGAACGCGCCACCGCCGGCGGCGTCCGTGATGGACTTGAGCTCGGCCCGGTTCACCTCGGTGCCGATGCCGATGATGATCACCTGGACCGGCTGCTCGTCGTCCCGGAGCTTCTTGATCTGCGCCAGCAGCTCCTTCTGCGAGATGCCGTTGGCGTCGTCCTCGTTCTTGCCGTCGGTGAAGAGCACGATCGAGTTGACCTTGCCCGGCTCCCAGTCCTGCTGGACCTTCTTGTACGCCGCGAGCACCGTGTCGTAGAGGCCGGTGTTGCCGCTCGACGGCCGGATCGAGGCGAGACTCCGCTGCAACTCACCGCGGTTGCTCGACAGCGGCCGGATCCCGACCAGCTCCTTCCAGTCCTGCGAGCCCTGGAGGTTGGTGGAGAAGGTCCACAGGCCGATCGACCAGGAGTCGTCGAAGAGCCCCAGCCCCTGGCTCGCGGCCGCCACGGTGACCTGCTCCCGACTCGCCCCGTTCGCGGTGGCCACCGGCTTCTTCATCGAACCGGACACGTCGATGACGCAGAGCATCCGGCCGGACTGGGTGGCCACCGACCAGGTGGTGGTCGCGGTCGAGATGGCGACCGGGTCGAGGTCGGCCGCGCCGCCCTGACCGGACGGCGGCACCTGCTTCTCGCCGCCGTTGGCCGGGCTCGGCGCGCCGGTCGGCGCCTGGAAGCCGTTACCCCAGTTGCCGTCGGGGGCCCGCAGTGCCTGCGCGGCGAGCCGGTCCTTGAAGCCGGGCGAGCGCAGCGCCTCGAAGAGCACCCGCGCGGCCGAGGCCTTGCTCGGCTCGATGCCGGGCAGCACCGCGAACGGGAAGTCGAGCGGGATCGGCGCCGGATCCAGATAGAGCGCGGCCAGCTTGATCGGGGGCTTCGTGTCGTTGTAGGCGATCACGTCCTCCTCGGACAGCGCCGCCGCACCCAACCCGTTGGCGATGGCCGTCGGGTCGGTCGAACGCGGGAACCGCGCGAGCAGGTCCTGCCGCAGTGAGGAGCGGTTGGTGGCGAGCGCGCGCAGCGCCCCGACCATCGCCTCCTGAGCCTTGGGGGAGCCGGCCTCGCCGGTGGAGCTGGCGGCCGCGGTCAGCGAGAGCAGGCCGGACAGGCCGGCCGCGTCCTGGGTCGGCTCGACGATGCCGGCCCGCAGCGGCTTGCTGGCGGTCACCTGCTTGAGCATGTCGGACCAGCGGAGTTCCTTGTGCGGCCAGCCGATCCGCGCGGCCACCGGCTCGGGCAGCGCGACCACCACCGGGCTGCGCGCGATCGACGCGCCGTTGGCCGGCGCGAAGGCGCTGGCACCACCGGCCTTGAGCCGCACCAGCCAGGTCGACGAGTCGGGCACCCAGACATCGGGGGTGACCGCGGTGCCGCTGGCCTGCCCGACCCCGGCAAGCGTGGCGCCGTGCTTGCTCGCCACGGCAGCCGCGACGTCGACCGACTCGGCGGAGACCACGTTCACCGCGATGCAGGTGCCGCCGACGGCCGCGCCGTTGGCGACCCACTCGTCGGCGGCGCCGCGGACCGCGGGGGCGACCTCCGGGGCGGCCGACACCGACAGCTCGATCCGGCCCGAACAGTTCGGGCCGGCCAGCTGCTGGTAACCGAACCAGGAGCCGGCTACGACGGCGACGAGGGCGGTCGCCGCGGCGGCGGCACCTGCCCCACGGAGGTTGGAACGCATGCGATGGCGGCCTGACACGGTGACCATCTTGCGTATCTCGTGGGGTTACTGCCACAACCGTTCGGACGAAAGTTACGCAGGAGAAACAGTTGATCACATAATCGATACGCTGAGTCACGCATCAGTGACGCAGATGATCGTCATCCACTCCGGACAACGCAGGCGGTCACCGCCCGGTCACAGCAAAACGCAGGTCGGGCTGGCCATCGGAACCGGCTCCCCGACCGGCTCGGGGACCCCGCTGCCCGGATCCACCTGGAAGATCCTGACCAGGTCGGCCCGTTCGTCGGCGACGTAGAGGTGCGTGCCGGCCAGCGCGAAGTGCCGCGGCCACCCGCCGCCGGCGTCCACCTCGGCCACGAGTTCCGGCGCCGCGCCCGCCAGCGCGAAGACGGCCACCGTGCCCACGCCGCGGTTGCCCACGTAGAGGAAGCGTCCGTCCGGCCCGACCGCCACCTCGGAGGGCTGCACGTGCCCGGTCCGGCCGCTGGCGTCCACCCGGACCCGCTGGTGCAGCCCGTCCGGCGTCAGGTCGTAGGCGGTGACCGAGGCGTCCAGCTCACCGACCAGCCAGCAGCGCCGCCCGTCCGGGTGCCGGGCCAGGTGCCGGGGCCCGGTGCCGGCCGGTGTCCGCAGCCGGGGTGCCCGGGGCACCAGCCGCCCGGAGGCGGCCTCCAGGTCGTAGCGGTAGACCGAGTCGGTGCCCAGGTCGACGGCGAGCAGCGGCCCGCCGCCCGGATCGGGCGAGACCATGTGGCAGTGCGCCCGCTCCTGGCGCTCGGGATCGGCGCCGTGCCCCTCGTGCCGCACCAGGTCGGTGCGCTCCCCCGGCACGCCGTCGGCGTCCAGCGCGAACACCGCCAGGCTGCCACCGCCGTAGTTCGCCACGAACAGGTGCCGCCCGTCCGGCGCGACCGCCAGGTGGCACGGCTCGGCCCCGCCGGTCGGGCGGACGGCCAGCGGCGTGAGGTCGCCGTCGAGCCCCACCCGGAACGCGCTGAGCAGGCCGTCGGGAAGCTCGTTGACGGCGTACAGCACCGGCAGAGCCGGATGCCGGGCGAGGAACGACGGCGAGGGGGTCACCGCCACGGTCCCGAGCACGGTCAACGCCCCGGTCGCCGGGTCCCGCCGGGCCGCGACGATACCGTCCGCCCGCCCGTCCGACTCCGCCGTGTAGCCGCCGATGTGGACGACCTCGTGCTGCCCGGTCACCGCTCCCACCTTCCGCCGATCATGCTGCGATCCAACCAGGCTTTCCGGCGGACCGCCCGGTCAGTGCGGAACGTGGCGCGGGAATCGCGGGTCGGGCGGCTCACCCCACCGGCACCGGCTCACCGCGTTGCCGGGCCACGTGCTCGACGAGCGAGATCAGCACCAGCTTCCCGGACTGCCGGTCGCGGGCGTCGCAGAGCACCAGCGGGACGTCCGGGTCGAGGTCGAGCGCGTCGCGCACCGCCTCCAGGCCGAACCGCCGGGAACCCTCGAAGCAGTTCACCCCGACCACGAAGGGGACGCCCCGCTGCTCGAAGTAGTCGATCGAGGGGAAGCAGTCGGCCAGCCGGCGGGTGTCCGCGAGCACCACCGCGCCGAGCGCGCCGAACGCCAGCTCGTCCCAGAGGAACCAGAACCGGTCCTGGCCCGGGGTGCCGAACAGATAGACCTGGAGGTCGTCGTTGATGGTGATCCGGCCGAAGTCCATCGCCACCGTGGTGGTCGACTTCTGTTCCACCCCGGAGACGTCGTCGGTGCCGAGACCGGCCCCGGTCAGCACCTCCTCGGTCTGCAACGGCCGCACCTCGCTCAACGCGCTGACCAGCGTCGTCTTGCCGGCGCCGAAGCCACCCGCGATCAAGATCTTGAGGGCCAGCGGCACCCGCGACGCGGCCGGCTCCCGGTCAAAGCGCACGGAGTCCACTGACCACCGCCTTGAGGATGTTGTCGTCGGGCAGGTACGCGGTGGCCGGGGGGCGGCGCACCGCGACGAACCCATGGGCGAGGAGATCGCCGAGCAGCACCCGGACCACGCCGACGGCGAGATCCAGGTCGGCGGCGAGGTCGGCGACGGCCTTCGGCCGCCGGGCCAGCTCGACCAGGCGGCGGTGCTCCGGCTGGAGACCGGGCATGCCGGCCGCCTCGGCCGCCGACGTGGCGAGCACGAAGGCCAGCAGGTCGAAGCCGTCGACCGGCGGGCGCACCCGCCCACCGGTGAGCGTGTAGGGGCGGACCACCGGACCGGCGTCGGCGTCCAGCCACTCGTGCTGGGGCCCCGGCGACTCAGCCCGCATCGGTCGGCGCTCCCACGGTCCGGGCCGGCGCGGCTAGGTTCTCCCCGACGCGGATGACCAGCATCGCCATCTCGTACGCCACCAGGCCGATGTCGGCGTCGGCGTCGCTCGCCACGGCCAGGCAGGCGCCCTGCCCGGCGGCCGTGACGAACAGGTAGGCCGACTCCATCTCCACCACCGTCTGGCGGACCGCGCCGCCGTCCAGGTGCCGGGTGGCGCCCTTGGCCAGGCCGGAGAAGCCGGACGCCAGCGCGCAGAGGTGCTCCGCGTCGGTGCGGTCCTGGTCGACGGAGGCGCCGAGCAGCAGCCCGTCCGCCGAGAGGACCACCGCGCGGCGGGCGGCCGGCACCCGATCCACCAGGTCGTCGAGCAGCCAGTCGAGATCGGCGTTCTGCCGCGTCGTGTACACCACTAGGCGTCCCTCTCAGTCGCGGTTCGCGGGTCCGACGCCGGCGGGGCGGGCTCCGTGGCCGGATCCGGCGCGGTGGTCGGCGTACCCGTGTCGGCCGGCACGTCGGTGGGCGTGTCCGGGCCGGCGTCCCGGATCCGGCCGGTCGCCGGGCCGCCCCTGCGGGTGCCGTCCCGGCGCCCGCGCGCGGTGCCGGCCTGCAACGCGGACATCGCCCGACGCGCCTCCTCCGGCGGGCGGTGGGCGGGGGTGTCCGCGACGACCGTGCGCGGGCGGGCCGCCGGACCACGCCGCCGCACCCGGCGGGGCAGGCCGTCGGAGTCGGCGGGCGGTTCCACCGCCGAGGCCCGGGTGGTCGGCAGCGGGATCACCGTGGACTCCGGGCGTTCCCGGCCCGGCCGGCCCGCCCGGCCGCGGGGCACCGTGGTCAGCCGGCTCACCTTGGCCATCCGCCGCCGCTCCGGCCCGGCGGAGGCGTCCGGGCCGACCGGCGGCTCGTCGGTGATCAGGTCGGACGGCACGAACACGGAGGCGGTCGTCCCGGTCTGTCGCCCCGGCCGGAGCTCCACCCGTACGCCGTGCCGGGCGGCCAGCCGGGCCACCACGAACAGGCCCAGCCGGGCGCTGTCGGCCGGATCGAAGTCGGGCGGGGCGGCCAGCTTGCGGTTGGCCGCTGCCATCGTCGGCGGGGACATGCCCAGCCCCCGGTCGGTGATCTCGATGGTGTAGCCGCCCGGCACGGTCCGGCCGGTCACCTCCACCCGGGTGCCCGGCGGGGAGAAGGCGGTGGCGTTCTCGATCAGCTCGGCGAGCAGGTGGATCACGTCGCCGACGGCCCGGCCGAGCACCCCCGCCGGCTGCACCTCGCCGACGTCGACCCGGTGGTAGGCCTCGACCTCGGAGATGGCTCCGCGCATCACGTCCACCGCGGCGACCGGCCGGCGCCAGCCCCGCCCGGGCGCGGCGCCGGCCAGGATGACCAGGTCCTCGGCGTGCCGGCGGAGCCGGGTGGCCAGGTGGTCGACCTGGAACAGCCCGGCCAGCTCGTCCGGGTCCTCGGTGCGCCGTTCCAGCCGGTCCAGCAGCGCCAGCTGGCGGTGGACCAGGCCCTGGCTGCGCCGGGCGAGGTTGAGGATCACCTCGTTGAAGCCGCGGCGCAGGGTGACCTCGTCGACGGCGGCCTGCACCGCGGTGCGGCGTACCTCGTTGAAGGCGCTCGCCACCTGGCCGATCTCGTCGCCGCCGTGGTCCATCTCGGGAGCCTCGCGGGCGACGTCGACCTCCTCGCCCCGGCGCAGGCGGGCGACCACGTCAGGCAGCCGTTCCTCGGCCATCTCGGTGGCGGCCGACCGCACCCCGGTCAGCCGGTGCGCCAGCGACCGGCCCACCCGCAACGCCACGAGCACGCAGACCACGATCGCCACCAGACCCAGCACACCGGCGGCGGCGAGCTGGACCAGGATGCGCACCGCCATCGGCACCGACCGTTCGGCGAGACCGTCCGCGCCACGCAGCTCGAAGTCCCGCAGGCCCTGCCAGACCTCGGCGTGGCTGCTCTCCCAGGCCCGGACGTCGAACCCGGCGGGCAGCTCGTCGGCGCGGATCAACGCGTCCTGCAGGGCGCGTAGCCGCAGGAAGCCGGGCGCCTCGGTGAGTCGCTGGTAGCCGGACCGCTCGTCGGGCGGCAGGTCGGCGACCGCGCTCTCGGCCAGGAACCGCTGGTTCTCCACGGTCCGCACCAACTGCTCGTGCTCGCCCTCGGCGTACCGGCCGGCGGTGACCGCGCCGGCCAGCAGCGCGTCGGCCTGACCGAGCAGCTCGCGGGAGCGGCCCAACGCGGTGAGCGCTGCGGCCTCCCGGTTGAGGTGGACGTCGGGCAGCGTGGCCATGGCGGAGAACGCCTGGAACGCGGAGCCGATCATGCCGCTGTAGAGCCCGACCGCGCCGGCCCGGTCCACCTTCCGGTCGTCGATGAAGACCCGCCCCGCGGGCAGCGCCTCGAGCGCGGCGCCCAACTGGTCGAGCCGCGCGTCGAGCTGGTCGTCGGCCGCGTCGCGCAGCGCGTCGCCGTCGATCCGCCCGCGCAACTCGGCGACCGCCTGGTCGGTGCGCTCGCGTTGCTCGGACAGCTCCGGCAGGATCCCGTCACCGGCGAGCTGGACCACCGAGAGCCGCCGTTCCCGTTGCAGCTCGGCGACCACCGTCTCGCCCGGCCGGCCCAGGTCGTAGAGGAGGGTGCGGGCGGCGAGCAGATCCAGCGCCGGCCCGAAGGTCAGCGTGGTGGCGAAGATCCACAGTGCCAACAGCCCGGTCACCGGGCCGATGACCAGCGCGGTCAGCTTGGCGCGGATCGGCCAGTCGCGGGTGTTCAATCAGACCTCGCCCGGGAAGGTTCGCTGGGTGGCGCCGGCAGCGGCCGTCGGGTGACCGGCCACGACGCCGGGCCCGACCCGGACGCCTTGGGCAGGATACGTAATCCCCGGCGGATGCACTACCGGCCGTCTCGACCCTCACTACGGTCCGAGACGGCCCCGCCGGCCGCCGTTGGAGCCCGACACACCGCCGGCCGGCCCCTTTCTGGAATGACTCAGCTTTCGTGTTCCGCACGGGAAAGTGCCCCGGAACGGGATTGGCGATCACCCCGACCAGGGAATACCAGCTGCCGAAGGAGGAGCCATGTCGCCCACCCAGGTAGTCGTCATAGTCATCGTCGTCCTCGTGGTCGCCGCTCTGGTCGCGTTCGCCGTGGTCGCGAACCGCCGGCGGGCGCTGCGGCAGCGTTTCGGCCCGGAGTACGACCGGGCCGTCCAGGAACAGGACAGCCGGGGCGCCGCCGAGCGTGAGCTGCGCGAGCGCGAGCGCCGGCACGCCGAGCTGGAGCTGACGCCGCTCAGCCCGGAGTCCCGGGCCCGCTACGCCGCCGCCTGGGAGGAGCTCCAGGTGCGCTTCGTCGATTCGCCGGCGGAGACCGTGGGCGACGCCGACGAGCTGGTCAGCCGGTTGATCGCCGAACGCGGATACCCCACCGGGGAGTTCTCCGAGCAGATCGCCCACCTCTCCGTCGAGCACGCCCGCACGCTGACCCACTACCGCGACGCCCACGAGATCCGGCAGCGCAACGAACGCGGTGAGGCCGGCACCGAGGACCTCCGGCAGGCGCTGGTGCACTACCGGGCCCTCTTCGCCGACCTGCTCGGCGAGGACCCGGTCGGCCAGCGGGCGCCGGAGCAGCACCACCCCGATTCCGAGCACGACGCCACGAGTCGCTGAGGAGCCGCCACCATGCGCCAGGAAGAGCAGCAGGTCACGCAGGACCACCCGGAGGCCGTCCGGTCCACGCCGGTACCGGTCCCGCCGCCGGACGACAACCTCGACGCCAACCGCGCCGACCGCACCGATGTGTCCGGCGACGCGTCGGACGACCGGGACACGTTCGACGACCCGGCCGTGGGCGACGAGCGGGCCGCCGGGCTCGACGAGACCCGGGCGTACGACGCCGGTGAGCTGCGGGACGAGGCCGACCGGTCGGACGACGAGTCGCGCGACGACGGGCGCACCGAGTTCCACGAGCCGGCGCCGCTGCCGACGGCGTTCGGCGCGGCCACGGTGGGCGACGCGGTGGCCGCCTCGGCGCTGGCCGGCGGCCGTCCGCAGGACGAGCGGGACGCGCGCGGCGAGGACACCGCCGTCCCGGGCGACGGCGCGCCGGGCCGGACCGAACCGCTGGACGACGAGCGGGCCGACCCGACGGCCGGTGACCGGCTGCACGACCGGGACCGCTGGACGGCCGAGCACCCCGACGCGGACCGCGACGACACCCTCGCCGACGACGAGGACCGGGACGGCACCCCGGCTGCGGACACGGACCGCGACGGCGTGCCGGACCGCGACCGGGACGACGCGGTGGCCGCCGGCGCGGTCGGCTACGGCAGCCCCGAGCCGGGCCTGGTCGACCCCGACGCCGAGGCCGTCCCCGGGGACGCCGACGCTACCGGGCGGCACCACGACACCGTCGACCCGGAGACCGCCACCGCGGCGGCCGGCACGGTGGCCGGCGGCGCGGCCGGCGCGACGCTGGCCGGCGCGGAGCGGCCCACGCCCGGCGCGGTGCCGGGCGACGCGGCGACGCTGTTCGCCGCGGACGCGGCGCAGGGCTTCCGGGACCGTTGGCGCGACGTCCAGCTGCGCTTCGTGGACGACCCGAAGGCCGCGGTCGGCGAGGCGGAGTCGCTGGTCGAGGAGGCGATCGAGGCGCTGTCCACCGCGCTGCGGGAGCAGCGCACCAAGCTCGGCGCCTGGCAGGAGTCCGGCTCGTCCGACACCGAGCAGCTCCGGGTCGCCGTGCGCGGCTACCGCGACTTCCTGGACCGCGTGTTGGGCCGCTGAGCCGGCCACTGCCACCTCACACCGCCTCCCGTGTGAGAAGGGGCCCCTTCTCGACGCCAGGCGTTAAGAAGGGGCCCCTCCTTGCATATGCGCAGCAGGCATGAAACTTCGCGATCGGGGTAACTGCCGGCGCACCACGCACCCACACGAGGGGAGCAACAGGCATGGGCAGCGGCCTACGGTTGAACATGAACGCCCTGGACTACCTGATCCTGGCGCTCTACTTCGTCACGGTGCTCGGGGTCGGTTTCGCCGCCCGACGTGCCATCAAGACCAGCGTCGACTTCTTCCTCTCCGGGCGGTCGCTGCCCGCCTGGGTCACCGGCCTGGCCTTCGTCTCGGCGAACCTGGGGGCGCTGGAGATCATCGGCATGGCCGCCAACGGCGCCCAGTACGGCATCATGACGGTGCACTACTACTGGATCGGCGCGGTGCCGGCGATGGTCTTCCTCGGCATCGTGATGATGCCGTTCTACTACGGCTCCAAGGTCCGCAGCGTTCCCGAATACCTGCGGCTGCGCTTCAACCGCCCCACCCACCTGCTCAACGCGATCAGCTTCGCGGTCGCCCAGGTGCTGATCGCCGGCGTGAACCTCTACGCGCTGGCGCTGATCATGCAGGCGCTGCTGGGCTGGCCGCTCTGGGTGGCGATCGTGGTCGGCGCGGCGATCGTGCTGGCGTACATCACCGTCGGTGGCCTCTCCGGCGCGATCTACAACGAGGTGCTCCAGTTCTTCGTGATCATCGCCGGTCTGGTGCCGATCACGGTGATCGGCCTGGTCAAGGTCGGCGGCGTGAGCGGTCTGATGGACGCGGTGCGCGAGTCCAAGCTCGGCGAGGCCGGCCTGCACGCCTGGCAGGGCACCGGCAGCACCGACAACCCGCTGGGCGCGCACTGGCTGGGCATCGTGTTCGGCCTCGGCTTCGTGCTCTCCTTCGGCTACTGGACCACCAACTTCGCCGAGGTGCAGCGCGCGCTCTCGGCGCGGAACATGAGCGCCGCCCGGCGTACCCCGATCATCGGGGCGTACCCGAAGCTGCTCATTCCGGTGGTGACCGTGATCCCCGGCCTGATCGCCCTGATCACGGTCAAGGGCCTGGGCGCCGACCAGGGCGACCTGGTCTACAACAACGCCATCCCGCTGCTGATGCGCGACCTGCTGCCCAACGGCGTGCTCGGCATCGCGGTCACCGGCCTGGTGGCGTCGTTCATGGCCGGCATGGCGGCCAACGTCAGCGGCTTCAACACCGTCTTCACGTACGACATCTGGCAGGCGTACTTCCGCCGGGACCGCCCGGACGAGTACTACGTGCGGGTCGGGCGGATCGCCACCGTGGTGGCCGTGGTGGTCGGGATCGGCACCGCGTTCATCGCGGCCGGCTTCAGCAACATCATGAACTACATCCAGGCGCTCTTCTCGGTCTTCAACGCCCCGCTCTTCGGCACGTTCATCATCGGCATGTTCTGGCGGCGGATGAGCGCGCTGGCCGGCTTCTGGTCGCTGCTCTCCGGCACCGTCGTGGCGATCGCCACCTACCTGCTCTACAAGACCGGCGTGATCAGCTTCAACTCCGACCTGGAGGAGAGCTTCTGGGGGGCGGGCCTGGCCTTCGTCACCGTCGCGGTGGTGGCCGCGATCATCACGCCGCTGACCCGGCCGAAGACCGACAGCGAGCTGACCGGCCTGGTGTACGGCATGAGCGACACCACGCTGAAGGACGACTCGCTGGCCGGCGACGCGGCCTGGTACCGCTCCCCGGTGCTGCTCGGCCTGGTCGCCGTGGTGCTCGCCGCCCTCTTCTACATCCCGGTCTTCTGAGGAAGGGACCCAGGTCATGGCAGACAACGAGGACCGCTACCAGGGCGGCGAGGCCCACGACCCGCTGGTCGACGAGACCGAGGACGCCCGGGAGGAGAGTTCGGCGGCGGCCCGGCTGTTCGACATCCGCCGGGTCATCGGCGGGCTGTTCGTCGCGTACGGGCTGATCGTCGGGCTGATGGGGCTCTTCGACTCGTCGGCCGAGATCGACAAGGCGCAGGGCCTGCGGATCAACCTCTGGGCCGGCGCGGTGATGCTGGTCTTCGGACTGCTCATGCTGCTCTGGCAGAAGCTGAGCCCGACGGAGGCGCCGAAGACGCGCGCCGACGAGTCCTGAGATGCCGGCGTGGTGGCGGCCGGCATGGCCGCTTCCCCACGGGGTAGGCCAGGGGGATCACCGATGGGACAGGAGGGCAGCAGCATGGCCGATCGTGACCCCGGACGACCGCTGGAGGAGACCCCCGAGGTGGCCGCGGCGGTGGACGACGACAGCACGGTGCCGCAGCTGCGTACCGGCGGCACCGACCCGGACAATCCCACCTTCGCCGAGCCGGACGGCGCGGTGGCCGACACCGGGTCGCCGGACATCCTCGGCGACCCGTACGCGGCCGGGACCGGCGCGACCGGGACCGGCACCGGCGCGGGCGGGGACAACATCCGCACCGGCGCCGAGCAGCCCTGGGAGCCGGAGGACCTGGTGCGGGCCCGGGGTCAGGACGTGACCCCGGCGAACCTGGAGCGGGCCCGCCGGGACCTGGCCGAGCTGGGCCGGGCGGCGATCGAGAAGACGGTGCCCTGACCTGAGGACGGCCGGGGGCCCCTGGTCGACGTGGGCGTCGACCAGGGGCCCGGGGGAACCCGCGCGGCGGTGCCTCACTCCCGCCGCGGCGGGTGGTCCGGCCGCGGAATCAGAGCGCCGGGTAGGCGTTCTGCATCAGCTGCGCGAACTGGGCCGGGAACCAGGCGCCGGAGATCGGCGCGTCCGGCAGGGCACCGGACAGGCTGTTGCCGTTGCGGGCGTTGCCGGTGTACGTCGGGTCGCACATCCGGTCGAAGCCCTTGCCCTCGTTGTTCGGGATCTCCTTGCTGGAGCCGTCCGACTCACCCGGGGGCTTCACCCAGACGTAGGCGTCGATGCCCGGCTCCGGGTTGGCCTTCGGCCGCTCGCCGAGACCCGCGCCGGCCTGGTTGCACCAGTTGCCGGCGTGGATGCGACGGTCCACCCGACCACCGTTGACGTAGGCGTCCACCGAGGTCAGCGGGCCCGGGCCGGTGGGCCGGGCGGAGCCGCCCCAACCGTTGCGGGAGGTGTCGATCAGCATGCCGATGTTGCTCTCGAAGCCGACCGAGACCAGCTTCTGCCGGAACGCCTGGGCGAACGACAGCTCGTCGACGTACTGGTTCCAGTCGATCCACTTGGCCTGCCGCACGGTTTGGCCGTTCACCGTGTCGGTGATCTTGACGTACGGCTCCTTGAGCGCGGAGTAGTTGGCCGTGTTGACGATGAAGCCCGTCACGTTGCGGACGGTGCTGCCGGAGGCGGTGGCCGCGGCGTGGAGCTGCTGGGCGGTCGTGCCGAAGTTGCTGTCCCAGCCGATCCAGCCATGGTGCGCGGCGTCGATGTAGTTGTAGACGTTGCCGATCGCGCCGAGCTTGGCGAGGGCGTAGCCCACGCCGTTGACGTACGCGCCGTTGGCCTTGACCGTGTCACACATCGCGGTGCCGCCCGGCTGGCCCGAGGTGTTGGTCACCAGGTTGGGCAGCGAGTCGATCTCGATGATGTTCACGATCCGCAGGTTCTTGTACTTCGCGTCGGCCTGGATCGCGGCGATCGGGTCGATGTACTCGGACTTGTAGCGCGGCAGCTCGTCCGGGCCCAGCTCACCGTTGGAGGAGAGCGCGGCGCAGTCCCGGCCGGGCAGGTTGTAGATGACGAACTGGATGTAGCCGGCGCCCTGGGCGAGCGCGGCGTCCAGGTGGTCACGGACGCCCATCGAGCCGTTGGAGCTGCTGCCCGTGGTGCCGTTGATGGCGGCGATCCGGTCCAGCCACACCGCGGTCGGGTTGTTCGACACCCGGTTGCCGCCGGCGACCGACTCGGCCTTGGCCTTCCACTCCGGGTTCACGTAGCCCTTGGCCCCGGCGTAGGGGTTGTCCACCTTCTGGCCGGGTGGGGTGCTGGTGGGCGGCGTGCTCGTGGGCGGGGTGCTCGTCGGCGGGGTGCTGGTCGGCGGGGTGCTGGTCGGCGGGGTGCTGGTGGGCGGCGTGCTGGTGGGCGGCGTGCCGCCGTTGCAGACCGTGCCGTTCAGCGTGAACTGGGTCGGCTTCGGGTTGCTGCCGCTCCAGGCGCCGTTGAACCCGATGTTCGCGCTGGCGCCGGTGCCCAGCGACCCGTTGTAGGACTCGTTCTGCGCGGTGACGTTCTGGCCGCTCTGGGTCCACTTCGCCGACCAGCCCTGCTGCACGCGCTGGCTGCTGTTCGGGAACGTGAAGCCGAGGTTCCACGAGCTGACCGGGTCACCGAGGTTCTTGATGACCACGCTGGCGGTGAAGCCACCGGCCCAGTCGTTGGTGGTGTAGTCCACGCTGCACTGGGTCGCGGCCTGCGCCGCGGTGACCGGAAGGGTCACCAGCCCACCGGCCACGAGGACGCCGGCGCCGGTGAGCGCGAGCGTCCGGCTCCGGCCGGACAGCCTTCTCCACAGATTCATGCCACTGATCTCCTTGGGCGAGACCGGATCCGCGTACGGCCCGGCGGAATGGCGGCGGCGGTCGCCCTGCGGGATCGACCGTGCGCGCCACGGGTTGCTTCGGGGGACGCCCGACCCGGACGGGCGTGAAGGGGTGGTGGTGCCGACCGGTCCGCAGGACCGGCCGTTGGAGCCGACGTCGTCCGGTGAAACCGGTGCCCTCGACGTCTGAGCTCGCGGTGTGGCTCCCCGAACCGCGTGCAGCGATTCTTGCATGGGAGCGCTTCCATGGCAATGGCTCGATGCGCCCACGCCGACCCTATCGCGCAGCGGGATCTCCGAGGCACAGACGGGGCGCGGCGGCGCTCCGCACGCGTGAAAGCCACATCATCGGCAAAGTCCTAAAAACGAATCTTTCCCCGAATAAGTCGCGAAAAGGTCTAACGTCGGCGGTAGCTCGACCGACGTCGGGCTCAGGACGAACAGGGATGGAGTGACGCTGCTCATGGCTAAGAAGATGCTCGGGAAGGTCGTCGCGGGTGCCGCTCTCGGCGGCGCGGGCCTTCTCGTGTTCACCCCGGGGCTGGCCTACGCGGGCGGGCACGACGACGAGGGCAAGGTCATCGCCAAGCCGCACGTGGTCAAGGCGGGCGACACCGTGGAACTGCTCCAGATCTGCTCCGAGCCGCAGGAACACGCCTACGTCTGGTCGAAGGTCACCGGCCGGGTCGACCTGCATCCGGCCCGCGATGGCGAGCACGGCGGCTGGGCCGACGGCACCGGCTGGGCCGATCGAGGTGGCGACTGGGCGCAGGACGCGGACCAGGGCCCCGACGGCAAGGACGCCCACGGCGGCGACCACGGCCAGGGCCCGGACGGCAAGGACGACAGGGGCAAGGACGAGCACGGCAAGGGCCCCGAGGGCGGCAAGGGTCCCGAGGCCAAGGACGAGCAGGGCAGGGACGGGCACGGACCGGGCGAGGCGGGGATGCCGCAGCCTCCGGCCGACGCGCCGCAGCCGGGCGGCACGGGTGCCGGCGCGGCCGCCGACGCCGCCGGCCAGGTCCCGGAGGAGTACAGCCAGGCCGCCGAGCCGGGCTGGGACGCCGCCGACTGGGCCGACGACGAGCACGGCAGGGACGGCAAGGACGGGCACCGCCCGGACGGCAAGGACGAGCACGGCAAGGGTCCCGAGGCGAAGGACGAGCACAAGGGTCCCGAGGCCGCCGACGAGTACGGCAAGGACGGCAAGGACGAGCACGGCGCCGGGTGGCAGGGCGGCGACGCCTGGCAGGGCGGCGACGAGCACGGCTCCGGTGACGAGGCCGGCTGGGAGCACGGGAAGGACTTCGTCTACTACGGCGAGGCCCGGGTCTCCGAGGACGCCCACCCGGGCCGGTACGAGCTGCGGGGCTCCTGCGGCGAGGGTGAGCTGGTGGTCCTGCCGCACGGCGGGGTCGACGGCGGTGACGGCGGTATGGCCACCACCGGCCTCGACCGCGGACTCGCCACCGGGGGCGCGGGGATGATCGGCGCCGCCGCGCTCGGCGGACTGGTGCTCCTGCGTCGGCGCCGGGCCGGTGACCTGGTCTGACCGGACGACGAACCGGGCCGGCGGCCGTCGCGGGAAACCGTGGCGTGCCGCCGGCGCGGCGCTCGTCGTCCTGCTCGCCATGGTGGGCTCCGGGCTGATCGGCGCGTCCTTCCGCACCGTGCCGCCACCCACCCCGCCGCAGCCGATCGCGCAGACCGGCCCCACCGCCGTCACGGATCCGACCGGCACGCCGGATGCGGATGTCGGGGCCGGGCCGCCCTGGGACTGGGCTCCCCCGACCACCGCGGCCCCGGCCGCTCCCGCGCCGTCGACTGGTTCCCCGGGCCCGGGCGCGCCGGCCGGACCGACGCCGACGGCCCCACCGGCCGGCGTCACCCCGCCGGCCGTGGCCGGCGCCGTGCCCGCCGCCCCGCCCCGCTCACCGGCGGGCGCCCCCGGCGTGCCGGCCGGGCTGCCCCGATCGGCGCCCACCACCATCGCGATCCCCCGGATCGGGGTACGTGCGGAGATCATGACGCTCGGCACCAACCCGGACGGCACGGTGCAGGTGCCGCCGCTGGACCAGGCCATGAAGGCGGCCTGGTACTCGCCCGGCGCCAGCCCCGGCGAGGTCGGCAACGCGGTGGTGGTCGGGCACGTCGACTCCGCCAAGCTCGGCCCGGCGGTCTTCTTCAACCTCGGCGCGCTGGTGCGGGGCGACGTCATCACCGTCACCCGGCAGGACGGCTCGACCGCCACGTTCACCGTGGACGACGTCCGGTCGTACCCGAAGACCGCCTTTCCCGCGGAGCAGGTCTACGGCCCGTCCGGCGTGCCCGGCCTGCGCGTGGTCACCTGCGGCGGGACGTTCGACCGGGCCGCCGGCAGCTACCTGAACAACATCGTCGTCTACGCACACATGACCGCGTGACCGGCGCGGCGCGTCGGGGTGTTAAGCGGGGCCCCCTGCTATACCGCAGGCGTTAAGCGGGGGCCCCGCCTTACCGTCAGGCGGCGGCCGAGGTCCGGACCAGGGTACGGATCTGGCGCAGCAGGACGGACAGCGCGGAGAGGTCGGCGCGGGACTCGTCGAACTCCCCCATCGCCCGGTGCGCCCGGTGGATCGAGGTCGCGTTCGCCTGTTCCCACTCCTGCACCCGCTCCACCGGCGGCAGATCGTCCGAGGTGGAGCCCAGCACCTCCGCGGTGAGCGCGGCCAGCGCGGCGTACAGGTCGTAGCGCAGCGCCATCCGGGCCAGCGTCTGCCAGCGGTCCTCCCTCGGCAGCAGCGAGATCTTCGACAGCAGGGCGTCCACCCGGAACCGGTCGGAGAGCACGAAGTAGACCGAGGCCACCTCGCTCACCTGCCGCCCGGTCGTCTGCGCCGTTTCGACGATGTCGAGCAGGCCGAAGCTGTACATCAGGCGGGTCGCCTGCACGGCCAGCTCCCGCGGCAGCCCCCTGCCGACGAGGGCCTCGATGTGCGCCTCGATCGCCTCCCGTTCGGTGCCCCAGAAGAGGTGCTCCAGGTCCGGCATGAGCCGGGCCACCCCGTCGCGCAGCCGGGCGATCTCCGCCGGCACGTCGATCGGCGAGCGCCGGTTGGTGACCAGCCAGCGCACCGCCCGGTCGAGCAGCCGCCGGGTGTCCAGGTAGACGGCGGTCTGCAGCTCGGGCGAGACCTTGTTGTCCAGCGCCTCCACCGCGTTCCACAGGTCGCCCAGCTCGAACACCTCGCGGACCACCACGTACGCGCGCAGCACGTCCGCCGCCGAGGCGGCCGTCTCCTCGACCACCCGGAACACGAACGAGATGCCGCCCCGGTTGATCGCCTCGTTGACCAGCACCGTGGTGACGATGTCGCGGCGCAGCCGGTGCCGCCCCATCCGGTCGGCGAAGCGCTGCCGCAGCGGCGTCGGGAAGTAGTTGACCAGGACGTCGGTCGTCCACTCCTCGTCCGCGAGCCCCTCGCTGACGATCTCCCGCTCCAGCACGATCTTCACGTACGCGAGCAGCACCGCGAACTCCGGCGCGGTCAGCCCGCTCTCGGTGCGGACCGCCAGTTCCTCGTCCGGCGGCAGCGCCTCCAGCGCCCGGTCCAACGCGCCGGACCGCTCCAGCTCGTTGATCATCCGCCGGTGCACCGGGAGCAACGAGGCGGCCTGGGCCTGGGCGTTGTTGAGCGCCCGGGCCTGGTCGTAGTTGTCCCGCAGCACCAGCTCGGCGACCTCGTCGGTCATCTGGGCCAGCAGCTCGTCGCGCTCGGGCCGGTCCAGCTCCCCGTCGGCGACCGCCGTGTTGAGCAGGATCTTGATGTTCACCTCGTGGTCGGAGCAGTCCACCCCGGCCGCGTTGTCGATGAAGTCGGTGTAGATGCGGCCGCCGGTCGCGGCGTACTCGATCCGGCCCTGCTGGGTGAAGCCCAGGTTTCCGCCCTCACCGACCACCCGACAGCGCAGGCTCTTGCCGTCCACCCGGATGGCGTCGTTGGACTTGTCCCCGACCTCCGCGTTGGTCTGCGTGGACGCCTTGACGTAGGTGCCGATGCCGCCGTTCCAGAACAGGTCCACCGGCGCGGTGACGATCGCCTTCATCAGCTCCTGCGGGCTGAGCTGAGTGACGTCGTCGTCGAGGCCGAGCACCGCGCGCACCTGCGGCGTGATCGGCACCGACTTCGCGGTACGCGGGAAGATGCCGCCGCCGGCCGAGATCAGCGCCGGGTCGTAGTCCTCCCACGAGGAGCGGGGCAGGTCGAACAGCCGCTTGCGCTCGGCGAACGAGGTGGCCGCGTCCGGATCCGGGTCCAGGAAGATGTGCCGGTGGTCGAAGGCGGCCAGCAGCCGGATGTGCTCCGACAGCAGCATGCCGTTGCCGAACACGTCACCGGACATGTCGCCGACGCCGACCACCGTGAAGTCCTGGGTCTGGGTGTCGTGACCCAGCTCCCGGAAGTGCCGCTTCACCGACTCCCACGCGCCGCGGGCGGTGATGCCCATCTTCTTGTGGTCGTAGCCGGCCGAGCCGCCGGAGGCGAACGCGTCGCCCAGCCAGAAGTTGTGCGCGGTGGAGATCTCGTTGGCGATGTCGGAGAACGTCGCGGTGCCCTTGTCTGCCGCCACCACCAGGTAGGGGTCGTCGGCGTCGTGCCGGACCACGTCGTCGGGCGGCACGATGTCACCGCTGACGATGTTGTCGGTGACGTCGAGCAGCGCGGAGATGAACTCCTTGTAGCAGACCACCGCCTCGTCCCGGTCGCCCGGCTTCTGCTTCAGCACGAAGCCGCCCTTGGCGCCGACCGGCACGATCACCGCGTTCTTCACCATCTGCGCCTTGACCAGGCCCAACACCTCGGTGCGGAAGTCCTCGCGCCGGTCGGACCAGCGCAGCCCGCCCCGGGCCACCGGCCCGAACCGCAGGTGCACGCCCTCGAACCGGGGCGAGTAGACGAAGATCTCGAACTTCGGCCGCGGGGCCGGCAGGTCCGGGATCGCCTGCGGGTCCAGCTTGAACGCCACGTACGGCTTGGGCCGCCCGCCCACCGGCCGCTGGTAGAAGCTGGTGCGCAGGGTGGCCTGGATCAACGTCAGGTAGGCCCGCAGGATCCGGTCCTGGTCCAGGCTGGCCACCTCGTCCAACGCCTCGCCGATCGCCTCGACCAGCTCGCCGCTGCGCTGCCGCCGCTCGTCGAGGGTGGTCACGCCGGGTGCGAACCGGGCCTCGAAGAGCTGCACCAACAGGCCGGCGATGCGCGGGTAGGCGATGAACGTCTGCTCCATGTACTCCTGGGAGAACACGGTGCCGGCCTGCCGCAGGTACTTCGCGTACGCCCGCAGCACCACCACCTGCCGCCAGGTGAGCCCGGTACGCAGCACCAGCTCGTTGAAGCCGTCCACCTCGGCCTCGCCCCGCCAGGCCGCGGCGAACGCGTTCTCCACGTGCGGGCGCACCTCGGCCAGATCCTGGTGCCGCTCGGGCAGCTCCAGGCCGAAGTCGTAGAGCCAGATCCGGCCGTCGACGCGCTCCACCTCGTACGGGTGCTCGTCGACCACCTTCACGCCGAGCGAGTGCAGCACCGGCAGCACAGCGGAGAGCATCATCGGCTCGCCGTAGCGGTAGACCTTGAACCGCACGTCCATCGACTCGTCGGCGTCGTTCGCCCGGCCCGAGTAGGCGCGCGGGGCCAACTGCTTGCGGAAGAGGTGCATCTCCAGCTGGCCGGGCTCCTCCAGCAGCTCCAGCTTGGCCAGGTCCTTCATCGCCTCGTACGGCGTGTGCCCGTCCTTGTAGCCCTCCGGGAACGCGTCGGCGTAGCGGCCGAACAGGTGCTTGGCCTGCTCGTCGCCGAGCTTGCGCTCCAGCACCAGCCGGTAGTCGTCGTCCCACAGCCGGGTGGCGTCGGCCAACTCCTCGGCCAGCAGGTCGGCGTCGATATCGCCGGGCGGGTTGTTCGGGTCGGTGCGGACGATGAAGTGCACCCGGGCCAGCATCGACTCGGTGACCCGGGTGGTGTAGTCGACGCCGACGCCGTTCAGCTCGCGCAGCAGGATGTCCTGCATGCGCAGCCGGTTCTGGGTGGTGAACCGGTCCCGGGGCAGGTAGATCAGGCAGGAGATGAACCGCCCGTACGCGTCCCGGCGCAGGAAGACCCGCAACTGCCGGCGACCGGCCATCCGCAGCACGCCGATCACCGCGTGGTAGAGGTCGTCGGTCTTGATCTGGAACAGCTCGTCGCGCGGATAGGTCTCCAGGATCTGGAGCAGGTCCTTGCCGGAGTGGCTGCGCAGGCTCAGCCCGGAGCGGTCCAGCACCTCGGCCACCTTGCGGCGGACCACCGGCAGCTCCTGCACGCTCGTGCGGTAGGCGGCGGTGGAGAACAGCCCCAGAAAGCGCCGCTCCCCGACCACCTCGCCGGCCTCGTTGAAGATCTTGAAGCCGATGTAGTCGAGGTAGGCCGACCGGTGCACGGTGGCCCGCGAGTTGGCCTTGGTGATGATGAGCAGGCGCTTCTCCAGCACCCGCTCGTGCGCCTCGGGTGTCATCGAGTTCAGCGACCGGGCCTCCGGCGAGTCGGACCGCAGGATGCCCAGGCCGGTGCCGAGGACCGCCTCGAGCGCCTGCCCGCCGTCCGCCCCGTCGGTGTCGACCAGGCGGTACTCCCGGTAGCCGAGGAACGTGAAGTGGTCGTGCGCCAGCCAGCGCAGCAGCTCCACCGAGTCCGTGATGTCCTTCTCCGGCACCGGTGGGCGGTTGTCCGAGGTGCGCGCCGCGGCCAGCTCGTCGGCGAGGGCGAGCGCCCGCTGCCGCATCTTGGGCCAGTCCTCGACCGCTTCCCGCACGTCGGTGAGCACCCGTTGCAGCTCGCGCCGCACCGCCTCCCGCTCGGCCGGGTCGCGGACCGGGTCGATCTCGATCCGCATCCAGCTCTCGACCAGGTCGCCGGCGATCGCGTCGTCCGGCTCCACGTCGGCGGAAACCTCGGTGAGCCGACCCAGCGGCTCGCGCCGCACCACCACCAGCGGGTGCACCAGCAGGTGCACGTCGAGGTGCCGGGAGTTCAGCAGCGCGGTGACCGAGTCGACGAGGAACGGCATGTCGTCGGTGACGATCTCGACGACGGTGTGGTGCTGCTCGGCGTCGGGCTCGTGGATCCGCAGCTTCAGCTCGCCCGGCACCCGTTGCTGGGCCAGGTCCCGGTGCGCCCGGGCCGCCTCCAGCATCTCCTCGGCGGTGAAGCCGATCAGCTCCTCGTCCGGCGCGAACCGCCAGAAGCGGTCCACCAGCGTGGCCGCGTCGTGGTCGTCGCCGGCCAGCGTGACCGCCTGGGCGACCAGCCGTTCCGCGTTGGGAACCGGCTCGTCCAGCTCGGCGTCCTCGGACTCGTCGGCCAGCGCCTGGGCGGGCAGACCGAGGTCGTAGAGGGTGTCGATGCTGGAACCGGTCAGGCCGGTCACTCCTGTGTCGAGACGGCCGAAACCGTCCCCGTCGGTCGCCGAATCGAAGCTGTCATCGTCCCGGCTGGTGTCAGCCTGGAGATCGGGTCCCGGTTTGATCGCCGGACGCCGGTCCATCGGTGCCACTCCCCTCGACCCACCGCGTTGTGGGTCACTCTGCCGCCCAGCCTAGGCCCTACCGTTGTGCCCCTCGGTCGGCGGACCACTGGCCGGACGTCCGGATCGGGACTGTGCCCTTTCACCTGTTGCGGGTGCGTGGTCGGCCGGTCGCGGAGTACCCCGACTGGCGATGTTCATCACACTGCCACACGGCACTTCTCGCCCCGCCGACGGCGGTGGCGGGGCGGTGGGGAGCCACGTGCCGTATTAGCGTGCAGGTCAGCTACGCATCGGAGGGACCCCTTCATGCCCGTGTCGTACCCCGCTGACCCCCCACGCCAATCCCGCCGCCGACCCGTCGCGGCGCTGGTCGCCGTGCTGCTGGCCGCCGGCGCGCTGACCGGGTGCTCGGGCGAGGACGGGCCGGAGCGCACCGTCGACGCCTTCCTGAGCGGTTGGCGCTCGGGCGACCTGCAGGCGGTCGGCTTCATCGAGCCGACCGGGGGGCGGGTGCCGGCCACCGAGGTGACGAAGCGGCTCCGGGCGCTCTCCGGTGAGCTGGCCGCCAACCCGCCGGAGCTGGAGCGCACCGGCGACATCAAGGTCGCCGGGGACATCGCCACCGCCCGCGTCCGGGTGGCCTGGCCACTGCCGGACGGCGCCCGCTGGGCCTACGAGAACCTGGTCCGCCTGCGCGGCGGCGGCGACGAGTGGCAGGTGATCTGGGAGCCGAGCCTGGTGCACGAGAAGCTGGAGGCCGGCGACCATCTCGCCCTGCGCCGGGAGGCGGCGGAGCGGGCCGGGGTGCTGGACGCCGCCGGCAACCCGATCGTCGCGCCCAGCCCGGTGGTCCGGGTGCAGGTCGCGCCGGGCGAGGTCACCGACGCGCCGGGGCTGGCGCGCCGGCTCGACGCCGCGTTCAAGGCGATCCGGCCCCCGCTCGACCCGCCGGTCGACGTCAGCGACCTGCCGGCGCGCCTCAAGGAGGCGGACCGGGGCGCACTCGTCGACGTGGTGACGCTGCGCGACGAGGCCTACCGGCAGATCAAGCCACGCATCTACGAGCTGCCCGGCACCCGGTTCCCCACCGACAACCTGATGCTCGCGCCGACCCGGGAGTTCGCCCGGGCGCTGCTCGGCTCGGTCGACCCGGCGCAGGCGGACGACCTCCAGGCCCACCCCGACCGCTACGCCCGCGGCGACCTGGTCGGGCACGGCGGCATCCAGGGCCGCTACGACGAACGGCTGCGCGGTGCCCCCGGCGTCACCGTGATCACCGAGCGGCCCGCCACCGAGGGCGCCACCGAACCCACCGGCACCGAGGTGTTCCGCAGCGATCCGACGCCCGGGCAGCCGGTGAAGACCACCCTGGACGTGGCCACCCAGAACGCCGCCGACGCGGCGTTGCGGGGCGAGAAGCGGCGCTCCGCACTGGTCGCCGTGCGGATCGGCGACGGTGCGGTGCTGGCGGCCGCGAACGGCCCCGGCGCGGCCGGCGAGAACTTCGCGTTCACCGCCCAGGTGCCGCCGGGCTCGACGTTCAAGATGGTCAGCGCGCTGCGCCTGCTCGACGAGGGAGCGGTGACGCCGCAGACCACCGTGGCCTGCCCGAAGACCGCCAAGGTGGACGGCCGGATCTTCAAGAACTCGGGCGGCTTCGAGTTGGGCGCGGTGCCGTTCGCCACCGACTTCGCCAAGTCCTGCAACACCGCCTTCACCGCGCTGGCCCCGAAGCTCGGCCCGGACGGCCTCGCCCAGGCCGGCCGCGCGCTCGGGCTGGAGGCCGGTTGGGATCTCGGGGTGGACGCGTTCACCGGCAAGGTCTCCGCGAACGGCGGGCTGACCGAGCAGGGCCGCCGCCGCGATCGGCCAGGGCACCACAGTGGTCAGCCCGCTGGCGATGGCCGCCGCCACCGCGGCGGTGGCCCGGGGCCGATTCGAGCAGCCCAGGCTGCTACTCGACCCGGCACCCGCCAAGCCCGCCCCGGCCGGTCCGGAGCTGAGGCCGGCGTCCGTGGCGGCGCTGAAGACCCTGATGCGCGGCGTGGTCACCGGCGGCACCGGCGCCGCGTTGGCGGACGTGCCTGGCGACCCGGTGCACGGCAAGACCGGCACCGCGGAATACGACAACAACCCGGCGCACACCCACGCCTGGTTCGTGGGCTGGCAGGGCGACGTGGCTTTCGCCGTCTTCGTCGAGCAGGGCGGGTCGAGCACGACGAGCGCGGTGCCGATCGCCGAGCGCTTCCTGCGCGGCCTCGCCCGCTGACCGGGCGCGCGGCGACCCCCGCCGAACGCCTGACCCGGTCCGGCAGTCCGCCAGGGCGTGCCTCCGCCGACGCCGGGGCGAGGCGCGCTCCCCCGCCGGCCTCAACCGTCAGCGCGGCAGTTGAGCCGTCCGCGCCCACACGTCCCTGCCGTTCCGCTCGTGGCACCCAGGCCGGGTGGGTGGAACGTCATGGACGTCTCCGCACCCGCTTGACGTCCATGACGTTCCACCCACCGATCGCACCGCGCCCCGAACGGCGGGGAGCGAGGTTTGGGTGCGTCTGTGGTTGCCGGGGCGACATCAGGTGCATCCAAACGCTCAGACTGAGGTGTCGGCGGCCGGAGCCGGGGTGGGGTCGCCCTCCCCGGGCGGGGCCGCCGGCGGGCCGATCGGGTCCGTCGCGACGGCGGGCGCGGGCGCGATCACCGGGCCACGCTCCGCGCGGCGCCCGTTGCCCGTGCGGGGCGTCGGGGCCATTGGGTCGGCCGGCAGCAGCCGGGGCGGCAGGGCGCCCGGGGCGACGACCGGGGCGAGCCCGGCCACCACCGTGTTCACGATCTCCGCCGCGTACGCCCCCTCCGGGTCGTAGTCCGGGTCGAAGACGGTCAGCTCGACGCCGAGGCAGTGCGGGGTGTCGACCAGCCCGGCGAGCAGGATCTCCAGCTCGGCGAAGGCGATCCCACCGGGGTCGGGCGCGTCTACGGCGGGCATCACCGCCGGGTCGAGGACATCGACGTCGATGTGCACCCAGTAGCCGGCGCAGTCCACGACTTGCTCGTGCGCCCACTGCGCCGTCCGGGCGGCGCCCTCGGCGCGCAGCGCCGGCACCGGCCGGGTGGTGATGCCGGCGGCCTGGAGGTCGAGCCGGTACTCGTCCTGCGCGCGGATGCCGAGCACCACCACGTCGACGTCCCGGAAGTAGGGCCGGCGCCCCTCGATCGCGGCCAGGTCGGGCTGCCCCCGCCCGGTGACCAGCGCCAGGTCCTCCCCCGCCGCCGCGCCGACGTACGAGGCGTTGCCGGGGTGCCGGAAGTCGGAGTGACCGTCCACGAAGACCAGCCCGATCCGCCCGCCGACCGCCTCGCCCAGCCGGTGCATGGCCAGCGCCGAACCGAGCAACACCGAGCAGTCCCCGCCGAGCACCAGCGGGAACTCGCCACGGTCGATGATCGCGCCGATCCGGTCGGCGAGCGCCGCCGAGTAGGCGGAGATCTCCGGCGCGTGGCAGACGCCGTCACCCGGCCGCCAGTCGCCGGGGTCGTAGCGGGGCGGGGTGAGGCAGCCGGCGTCGCGGGCACGCAGTCGCGCCAGCAGCCCGTGGTCGCGCAGCGCGCCGGGCGCCTTGGCGCAGCCGGGGACGGAGCTGGCCGTGGGCGGCCGCAGTCCGAGGTTCGTCGGCGCGTCGAGGACGGCGATCCGGCGCATCATGAGCTCCCGTCCTCGGTGGTCGGGCGGGCCGGCGGTGCGCCGGCCCGCACGGGCGTACGTCGGGTTCAGAACAACGCGCTGGCCAGTGCGCGTCGGGCGGAGGCCACGGCGGGGTCGTCCGGGCCGGCGATGGTGAACAGGCCGATCAGGTGCTGGCGTACCCGGTCCCGCTCCTCGCCGGCGGTCCGGCGGACCAGGCCGACCAGCCGCTGGTAGGCCTGCTCGGCCAGGCCGCTGAGCACCTCGATGTCGGCGGCCAGCAACTGCGCGTCCACGTCGTCGGGGGCCGAGGCGGCGGCGTCGAGCACGCCCTGCGGGTCGGCGCCGGCCACCCGGCGGGCCAACCCGACCTGCGCCAGCCCGGCCTCCGCCGCCGCGTCGGCCGGGGACTCGGCCAGGATCTTCCGGTACGCCGCCTCCGCGGCGTCGAGGTCGCCGCTCATCAGCGCGTCGTCGGCCGCGTCGAGTCGCGGGTCCTCCGGCTCGGCCACGGCGACGCCCGCGGACTTGAGCACGGCCTGGAGCCACTTGCGCAGCTCCGACTCGGGCAGCGGGCCCGGAAAGGCGTCGACCGGACGGCCGCCGACGATGGCGTAGGTGGTGGGCAGCGCCTGGAGCTGGAACATCTGCGCGAGCCGGGGCTGCTGCTGCACGTCGACCCGGGCCAGGAGCCAGGCTCCGGCGCCCTCGGCGGCCAGCTTCTCCAGCACCGGGGCGAACTGGTCGCTCTCCGGGTAGCCGGCGGCGCCGAAGAAGACCACGACCGGTGTGCTGAGCGAGCGTTCGAGCACCTCGGTCTGGATGTTCGCCTCGGTCACGTCGAGCACGGCGGCCGAGCCGGCGGGGCTGCCCGGCAGCCCGGCGGGCGGGCCGCCCGGAGACGGTGTGGCGGGCGGGGTGTCGGCCGGTGCGGGGGTGCGCAGCGCGCTGAGGTCGACCGCGCCGCGGGTGAAGATCGACGAGGTGATCCGTGGGTCGCTCATGGTTGTCTAGTCTCGCACGTGCCGCGCCGAACTCCGCTCAGCCGCAACGGCGACGTTGCGACTCTCACCCCTGCTCAGAGGTGCAAGGAGGGGCCCCTTCTTAACAGACGTCTGTTAAGAAGGGGCCCCTCCTTGCACTAGAAGCGGGCGGGCTCGCGGTAGACGCCCCACTCGGCGCGCAGCGCGTCGCAGATCTCGCCCAGGGTGGCCTCGGCGCGGACCGCGTCCAGCATCGCCGGGATCATGTTCTCCCCGGTCCGGCTGACCTCCACCATCCGACGTACGGCGGCGGTGACCGCGGCGTCGTCGCGGACCGACTTGCGCTCGGCCAGCACCCGGCGCTGCTCCAGCTCCACCTCGTGCGAGATGCGCAGGATCTCCAACTCCTTGGCGACCGTGCCGGTGTGGCAGTTGACGCCGACGATCTTCTTGTCGCCCTTCTCCAGCGCCTGCTGGTAGACGAACGCCGACTCGGCGATGTGCCCGGTGAACCAGCCGTCCTCGATGCCGCGCAGGATGCCCGAGGTCATCGGGCCGATCTGGTGCGGGCCCTCGCCGCCGAGCTGCCGGATGCGGGCGAAGATCTCCTCGGCCTCGGCCTCGATCCGGTCGGTGAGCGCCTCGACGTACCAGGCGCCGCCGAGCGGGTCGGCCACGTTCGTCACCCCGGTCTCCTCCATCAGCACCTGCTGGGTACGCAGGGCGATCTCGGCGGACTCGTCGGTGGGCAGCGCGAGCGTCTCGTCGAGCGCGTTGGTGTGCAGCGAGTTGGTGCCGCCGAGCACCGCGGCGAGCGCCTCGACCGCGGTGCGCACCACGTTGTTGACCGGCTGCTGGGCGGTCAGCGACACCCCGGCGGTCTGCGTGTGGAACCGCAGCCACTGCGCCTTCTCGCTGGTGGCGCCGTAGACGTCGCGCAGCCAGCGGGCCCAGATCCGGCGGGCGGCGCGGAACTTGGCGATCTCCTCGAAGAAGTCGAGGTGGGAGTCGAAGAAGAAGCTCAGCCCGGGGGCGAACACGTTGACGTCCAGCCCGCGCGACAGACCCAGCTCGACATAGCCGAAGCCGTCGGCCAGGGTGTACGCCAACTCCTGCGCGGCGGTCGAGCCGGCCTCGCGGATGTGGTAGCCGGAGACCGAGAGCGGCTTGTAGCGCGGGATCTCGGCGGCACAGTATTCCATCAGGTCGCCGATCAGGCGCAGGTGCGGCTCGGGGTCGAACAGCCACTCCTTCTGCGCGATGTACTCCTTGAAGATGTCCGTCTGGAGCGTGCCGTCCAGCGTGGACAGATCGGCGCCCTGCCGCTCGGCGGCGACCAGGTACATGCAGAACACCGGCACGGCCGGGCCGGAGATGGTCATCGAGGTGGTGACGCCCGCCAGGTCGATGCCGTCGAAGAGCACCTCCATGTCGGCGGCCGAGTCGACGGCGACGCCGCAGTGGCCGACCTCGCCGAGCGACTGCGGGTCGTCCGAGTCGCGACCCATCAGCGTCGGCATGTCGAAGGCGACCGAGAGCCCGCCGCCACCGGCGCCGAGGATCATCTTGTAGCGCTCGTTGGTCTGCCGGGCGTTGCCGAAGCCGGCGAACTGCCGGATGGTCCAGGCCCGCCCGCGGTAGCCGGTCGGGTGCAGACCCCGGGTGTACGGGAACTCGCCGGGCCAGCCGATCCGCTCGAAGCCCGGGTAGGCGGTCCCCTCCGGCGGGCCGTACACCGGGTCGACCGGCAGGCCGGAGAGCGTGGTGAAGTCCGCGTCGCGCTTGCGGGCGGCGTCGTAGCGGGCCTGCCAGCGGGCCCGGCCTGCGGCGATCTCGTCAGCGTCCATGCGCGGAGCTCCTCCTCGAGTCCTCGTCAGAAGACCGAGTGTAGAACGCGCACCTGAACGATCGCTAAGGACAGGCGTACCGGCCGGTAACCCGCGCCGGCCGCCGACCATCTCCAGGTCGCAGAAGAACCGATGGCGTACGCCCTGCGCGTCCTCGGCCGACACGGTCGCCCCTCCGGGGTCGGCCGGGGCGAGCACCCCCGACCGGTCTATGTGCAGCCAGCCGAACTGCTTCGAGAGCAGATCGAGTCGGGCGCGTTCCCGGCCGGCGCGAACGTCGCGGGCGATCTCGATGCTGCGATCGGAAGGACCGGTCACCACCAGCAGGCCCTTCGACACCCGTGTTCGGGAGACGCCTCAGCGGCGGCAGGTCGAGCTCGCGGCCGGCAGTTCGGTGATCGCCCGGATGCCGACCGGCAGTTGACCCGCCCCCAGCACACCTGAACCGGTCCGGCAGTCCGCCAGGGCGTACGCGCTCAGGTCACCCCCTCCGCCGACGCCGGGGCGAGGTGCGCTCCCCCGCCGACCTGAGTCGCCAGCGTGAGAGATGAGCGGCCCGCGCCGGCGGTCGGATGCCAGGATTCCGGCTCGTCAGGGCGGGGCGGCACCGATGGCGGCGACGGACCGGGCGTTTGACGTCCATGCCGTTCCACTCGTGACGCTCAGGCCGGGTGGCTGGAACGTCATGGACGTATGCGCGCCCGTTTGACGTCCATGCCGTTCCACCCACCCCTCAAGACGGGCCGATCCGACTGGTATCCGTGCGGCACGTACCCGGGTGACGCGATCGGAACGCCACCGGCGACGCCGGTTTGCCGACGTGGTGGCTTCCGACGGGCACCCGCCCGGCATGACGCCGACGTGGCGGTATCAAGGTCGGCGCGATACCGCCACTTCGGCGTGATGGCGTTGATCATCGTGGGGCTGGGCCGGGCGACCCACATTTGCCATCAAGTTTGCAGGCGGCGTGAACCCATTTGCGGGTCAGCGCACTGATGCGCCCGGGTCACCGATGGCGACGTCGTCCACCCGGATGTTGATCTCGTCGACGCGCAGCCCGTACGCCTCGACCGCGGACGTGACCGCGGCCCGCACCGCGTCGGTGACCTGGGGCACCGGGTGACCACCGTCGATCACGATGACCAGGTTGACCACCGCCGCACCGTCAGTGACGTGCGCCGAGCAGCCCCGCCGGGCGTCGCCGAGCTGGTCCAGACCGACCCGGTCGAACACGGCGTTGAAGAAGCGGGCCACGTCACCGCCCAGCTCGGCCACGCCGGGGACCGACTTCGCGGCGGCCACCGCGATCTTCTCCACCACCTCGTCGGCGACGTGCGTCGTCCCGCCCGCGGTGGCGTCCGGCGTCATCGACAGCTCCTGCGTAGCCTCGTGCTCCACGCCTGCTCCCCATCCCCCTCGCCCAACCAGACCCCGGGAGCGTAGCGGTTCAGGTGCCGAGCTGGGTCAGCAACTCGTCCGCCGCGGCGTACGGATCAAGGGTGCCTTCGGCCACCTTCGCGGCGAGCGACGGGAGTTGCGTACCGTCGCGCAGCGAACCGATCTTGGCGCGGAGCGCGCCGAGCGCGATGGCCTCGATCTCGGCGGCGGCCCGCGCCTCCCGGCGGCGGCGCAGCTCGTCGTGCCGCTCCAGCCAGTCGCGGTGCTTGTCGATCGCGGCCGCGATGTCGTCGATGCCCTCGGCCCGGGCGGCGATCGCGCGCACCACCTGCGGCCGCCACTCCCCCGGCCCGCGCTCACCGAGCGCGATCATGCCCTGGATGTCGCGCACGGTGGCGTCGACGCCGTCCCGGTCGGCCTTGTTGACCACGAAGACGTCCGCGATCTCCAGGATGCCGGCCTTGACCGCCTGGATCGCGTCGCCCATGCCCGGGGCGAGCAGCACCAGCGTGGTGTCGGCCAGCGAGGCCACCTCCACCTCGGCCTGCCCGACCCCGACGGTCTCGACCAGCACCACGTCGCACCCGGCGCCCTCCAGCACGCGGACCGCCTGGGGCGTCGCGGCGGAGAGCCCGCCGAGGTGGCCCCGGCTGGACATGGAGCGGATGTAGACACCGGGGTCGGTGGCGTGGTCCTGCATCCGGACCCGGTCGCCGAGGATCGCCCCGCCGGTGAACGGGCTGGACGGGTCGATGGCCAGCACGCCGACCCGGTGACCGCGCGCCCGCAGCGCGCGTACCAGCTCGTTCGTGGTGGTCGACTTGCCCACGCCCGGCGAACCGGTCAGGCCCACCACCTGGGCGTGCCCGGCGTAGGGCGCCAGCGCGGCCGCGACCTGCGGCAGCACCTCGTCGCCGGACTCGACCAGGGTGATCAGCCGGGCCACCGCGCGGGGGTCACCCGCGCGGGCCCGCTCGACCAGCAGGGGTACGTCCCGGCTGCGGCGCACCGGGCCGGCGCCCGGGATGGTCACGTCACTCACGCGCGCGACTCGCCGCCCGTCGGCACGTGGATGATCAGCGCGTCGCCCTGACCGCCGCCGCCGCAGAGCGCCGCCGCCCCGGTGCCGCCGCCCCGCCGCTTCAGCTCCAGCGCGAGCGTGAGCACCAGCCGGGCGCCGGACATGCCGATCGGGTGGCCGAGCGCGATCGCGCCGCCGTTGACGTTGACCTTGTCCGCGCTGATCCCGAGGTCACGGGAGGACTGGATGCCGACCGCGGCGAACGCCTCGTTGATCTCGATGAGGTCGAGGTCGTCGATGCCCAGGCCGCCCTTCTTCAGGGCGTGGTTGATGGCGTTCGACGGCTGCGAGTGCAGGGAATTGTCCGGCCCGGCCACGTTGCCGTGCGCGCCGATCTCGGCCAGCCAGGTGAGCCCCAGCTCGGTCGCCTTGGCCTTGCTCATCACGACCACCGCGGCGGCGCCGTCGGAGATCGGCGAGGAGCTGCCGGCGGTGATGGTGCCGTCCTTGGCGAAGGCGGGGCGCAGCCGGCCCAGCGACTCGGCGGTGGTGTCCGGCCGGATGCCCTCGTCCTCGCTGACCACCAGCGGGTCGCCCTTGCGCTGCGGAATGATCACCGGGGTGATCTCCTCGGCGAAGTGGCCGTTCTTCTGGGCGGCGGCGGCACGCTGGTGGCTGGCGGCCGCGAAGGTGTCCTGCTCCTCGCGGGTGATGCCGTGCCGCGCGCCGTGCCGCTCGGTGGACTCGCCCATAGAGCAGCAGTCCCAGGCGTCGGTGAGCCCGTCGAGGGCCAAGTGGTCCTTGATCGTCACGTCGCCGTACTTGTAGCCGGAGCGCTGCCCGAGCAGCAGGTGCGGGGCTTTGGTCATCGACTCCATGCCGCCGGCCACCACGATGTCGAACTCGCCGGCGCGGATGAGCTGGTCGGCCAGCGCGATCGCGTCCAGGCCGGAAAGGCAGACCTTGTTGATGGTCAGCGCCGGGGTGGACATCGGGATGCCGGCCTCCACGGCCGCCTGGCGGGCCGGGATCTGGCCGGCGCCGGCCTGGAGCACCTGCCCCATGATCACGTATTGCACCTGGTCCGGTGCCACGCCGGCGCGCTCCAGCGCCGCCTTGATCGCGATGCCGCCGAGCCTGGTCGCCGGGAGGTCCTTGAGGTTGCCCAGCAGGCGGCCCATCGGGGTCCGCGCGCCGCTGACGATCACCGAAGCCATGCCTGCCTCCGAGGGGGGTGCCGACCTGTACGCCTTAACGATTGTTCGGTCAGACTAGCGCCATGGCTGAGAACTCCTCCGTCGAGCCCGCTGCCGAGTTTGTCACAGACATCGGCCTGCGCCGCATCGACCACGTCGGGATCGCGGTCGCGGACCTGGACGCCGCGATCGACTTCTACCAGCGCACCTTCGGCATGCGCTGCGTGCACACCGAGACGAACGACGAGCAGGGCGTACGCGAGGCGATGCTGGCGGTCGGGCCGGACGCCTCCGGCGGCATGGTGCAGTTGCTGGCCCCGCTCTCGCCGGACACCACGATCGGCAAGTTCCTGGACAAGCGCGGTCCGGGCATCCAGCAGGTCGCCTACACGGTGACGGACATCGACGCGGCCTGCGCGGCGCTGCGCGAGCGCGGCGTGCGACTGCTCTACGACGCTCCCCGCCGGGGCACCTCCGACTCCCGGGTCAACTTCGTGCACCCGAAGGACGCCGGCGGCGTACTGATCGAGCTGGTCCAGCCCGCCTGAGGTGTAAGGAGGGGCCCCTTGTTAACAGACGTCTGTTAACAAGGGGCCCCTCCTAACAAGTGGGAAGACGTGCGGCCATGCGCGGTTCCGCGTTCCCATGGGCATCTCCACGCATCGGCGGATGCAGTTTTTCACAGAGGGCTTCCCGCCCAAGCTACCGTTCAGTAACGTCCGCCCCCACAGGAACGCGACCGGTGCCGGATGTGTCGATTGCCGACATGGTTCCCCGTCGCGCCGGCGCCGACGATGGCAGCACCCCTGCCCCCGGTGCGGGTGCTGACGAACGGGAGGTCACCGTGCAGGACATCCTTGAAGCGATCATGGCGGCGGAGGGCTCGGCGCAGCCGGAGCGGGAACTCGCCGGCCTGGCCGGGCTTCCGGTGCCGGAGAGCTACCGCGGCGTGGTGGTCCGCGCCGAGGACACCCGCATGTTCGACGGCATGGCCACCCGGGACAAGGACCCGCGCAAGGCACTGCACGTCCAGGAAGTGCCCACCCCCGCGCTGGGGCCGGGCGAGGCGCTGGTCGCGGTTATGGCCAGCGCGATCAACTACAACACGGTGTGGACGAGCATCTTCGAACCGCTGCCCACGTTCAAGTTCCTCCAGCGCTACGGCCGGCTCTCCGAGCTGACCCGGCGGCACGACCTGCCGTACCACGTGGTCGGCTCGGACGCGGCCGGCGTGGTGCTGCGGACCGGTCCCGGGGTGACCCGGTGGAAGAGCGGCGACGAGGTGGTCGCGCACTGCCTCTCGGTCGAGCTGGAGGACGCTGCCGGCCACGACGACACCATGCTCGACCCGCAGCAGCGGATCTGGGGCTTCGAGACCAACTTCGGCGGCCTGGCCGAGCTGTGCGTGGTCAAGGCCAACCAGCTGATGCCGAAGCCGCGCCACCTGAGCTGGGAGGAGGCGGCCAGCCCCGGGCTGGTCAACTCCACCGCCTACCGGCAGCTCGTCTCGCACCACGGCGCGAACATGAAGCAGGGTGACGTGGTGCTGATCTGGGGCGCCTCCGGCGGCCTGGGCGGCTACGCGACCCAGATGGCGCTCAACGGAGGCGCGATCCCGGTCTGCGTGGTCTCCTCCCCGGAGAAGGCCGAGCTGTGCCGGAAGATGGGCGCCGAACTGGTCATCGATCGCACCGCCGAGGGCTTCCGGTTCTGGTCCGACGAGCAGACGCAGGACCAGGACGAGTGGCGCCGCTTCGGCGAGCGGATCCGTGAGCTGACCGGGGGCGAGGACCCGGACATCGTGTTCGAGCACCCGGGTCGGGAGACGTTCGGGGCCAGCGTCTACGTCGCCAAGAAGGGCGGCACGATCGTCACCTGCGCCTCCACCAGCGGCTTCCTGCACCAGTACGACAACCGTTACCTCTGGATGCACCTCAAGCGCATCGTCGGCAGTCACTTCGCCAACTATCACGAGGCGTGGCAGGCCAACCGGCTGGTCGCGCTCGGCAAGGTGCACCCGACCGTGTCGAAGACCTACCCCCTGGAGCAGACCGGCCAGGCCGCGTACGAGGTGCACCGCAACGCGCACCAGGGCAAGGTCGGCGTGCGCTGCCTCGCGCCCACCGACGGTCTCGGCGTCCGGGACACCGAGCTGCGGTCCCGGCACGAAAGCGCGATCAACAGGTTCCGCGGGCACTGACCGTACGGCGGCGCCGGATTGCCTTTCCGGCCGACCGTGACGCCATTCGACTGGCGCGAAGACAGTCGTGCGGACAAAGGGCCGCGGGTACCGACCCGCGGCCCTTTCCCGTCACCGTCGCCGGGCCGCCCGTCGTGCCCGGGACCTGCCAAGATCGCCGGTTGGTCCGGCCTCGCCGCCCGGGTGAGTTGACCATGTAAAGAGGACGCGAAAGCTGCCGACCACTCTTGCGAACCACCCTGGGGCGTCTGCGAGTATGTCCCAATGCCCCAGCAGCAGTCCTCCCCTCTTGCGTTCTTCGATAACGCGAACTCACAGCCCGATTTCACTGTTGGCCTGCGCGGATACAACACCAACCAGGTCGACGACTTCATCGGCCGGCTGAGCGCCGCACTGAGCCAGTCCGAGCAGGCCCGCGCCGAGGCCGAGCAGCGGATGAACGACGCGCAGCGCCGCCTCCGGCAGGCCGAGCAGCGCCAGGGCGCGCTCGAGCAGAAGCTCACCGAGACCAACAAGCAGCTCGAGGAGAACAGCCGGCCGACCCTGTCCGGCCTGGGCACCCGCGTCGAGCAGATCCTCCGGCTGGCCGAGGAGCAGGCCAACGACCACCGCAACGAGGCCAAGCGCGAGTCGGAGGGCATCCTCTCCGCCGCCCGCCTCGAGGCCCGGGAGATCACCGACAAGGCCCGCGCCGAGGCCGCCGCGATGAAGGCCACCGCCGAACGCGAGGCCGGCAGCGTCCGCACCGCCGCCGAGCGCGAGGCCGCCGAGGTGCGCGTGCAGGCCCGCCGGGAGGCGGACACCCTGCGTGCCGACGCCGACCGGGAGACCAAGCAGCTGCGCACGGTCACCGCGCACGAGGTGGCCGAGCTGAAGTCGACAGTCGAGCGGGAGGTCGCCACCCTGCGCGCGACCGCCGAGCGGGAGATCACCCAGCAGCGGGCCAAGGCCGCCCGGGAGGCCGAGGAGAAGCGGGCCGAGGCCACCAAGCTGCTCACCGACGCGCGCGACAAGCGCGACAAGGACCTCCAGGCGCTGGAGCTCCAGCTCGCCGAGCGGCGGGAGAAGGCCGAGCGCGAGGAGTCCGCGCGACACGCCGCCCAGGTCAGCCAGACCCAGAAGATGGTCAACGAGGCCGAGCAGCGCGCCCGGGCCGCCCAGGAGCGGGCAAAGGAGATCGAGCAGCGGGCCGAGGCCCGCCGGGTCGAGTCCGAGCGCACCGCCAACGACACCGTCGACAAGGCCAAGGCGCTGGCCGACAAGACGCTGAACGAGGCCCGGGCCGAGTCGCAGCGGGTGCTCAACGAGGCCCGCACCGAGGCCGAGCTGACCACCCAGGCGGCCCGCCGCGAGGTGGAGGACCTCACCCGCCAGAAGGACGCGGTCACCTCGCAGCTCGGGCAGATGCTCTCCGGTCTGGCCGGCATCGTGCCGGGCGTGCCGGCGGGCGGCAACAAGGCCGAGGCGCCGAAGGCCGACACCGCCGGGCAGAAGGTCACGGCCGAGTCGGCCGGCTGAGCACCACCCGCTGACGGGGCATGAGCCGCGGCGCGGAGTGACACCGGGTCACCGGTGTCACTCCGCGCCGTCATGCTTTCCCCGGCCCGTTTCGCGGCGAGGGTGAGGTAGGTCCCAGAAGGGGCGTCCGTATCGCCCCCACAGAGCCGGATGCGTGTGAGGATGGGGGCATGTCGCACGGCGAGGAACTGTTCGCGCTCGGCGGGGACGTGACCACGGAACCCAGCTTCGAGTCCGCGCTGCGGGGATATGAGAAACGACAGGTCGACCGTTACGTCGCCCGCGCGGAGCACGAGATCGCGGCGCTGACCACCGAGCGGGAACAGGCCTACACCCAGATCCACAAGCTGGCCGGCCAGGTCGAGGTGTTGCAGCGCGACCTCGCCCAGGCACGCAAGCCGGTGGGTGTGGTCGACCGCGCCTCGTTCCGGCACCTCGGTCCCCGGGTCGAGCAGATCCTCACCATGGCCGAGGAGCAGGCCGACGACATCCTCGCCGCCGCCAACGAGGAGATCGAGGCCCGCCGGGCCGCCGCCGAGCACATCGTCGAGGAGGCCCGGGAGCAGGCCGCGCAGGCCCTCAAGGACTTCGAGATCGCGCTCGCCGCGCGCCGGGCCGAGGAGGAGCGGCACACCGCCACCCGCAAGGCCGAGGCGGAGGCCACCCTGAAGGCCGCCAAGGACGAGTCCGCGAAGCTGCGGACGGCCGCCCAGGACGAGGCCGAGAAGCTGCGCCGGACCGCCCAGGACGCGCTGGCCAAGGCCCAGCAGGAGGCCACCCAGCTACGGGACACCGCCAAGGAGATCCACTCCCGGGCCCAGCAGGAGGCCGCGCGGCTGCGCGAGTCGGCCAAGGAGGCGCTGGCCAAGGCCCAGCAGGAGGCCAACCAGCTGCGCGAGGCGGCCAAGGAGGTGCACGCCAAGGGCCAGCAGGAGGCCAAGCGGCTCACCGACGCGGCCGCCGAGGCCGGTCGGGCCACCCACGCCAAGGCGCTGGCCGAGGCCAAGAAGATCGTGGACGACGCGGAGGAGGCCGCGAAGGCGACCCGCGGCCGGGCCCGCACCGAGGCGAACCGGCTCACCACCGAGGCGGCCGAGGCCGGCAAGCGCAACCGCGCCGAGGTCGAGGCGTACGTGCAGCGCATGCGCACCGAGACCGAGGCGTACGTGCAGAAGTCCCGCGCCCAGACCCAGCAGGAGCTGGGCGCCTGGCGGGCCGGGGTGGAGCAGGAGGTGGCCGGGCAGCGGGAGAAGGCGGAGAAGGAGCTGGCCCAGCGCCGGGCCGCCGCCGAGCAGGAGTTCGCCAAGCGCCGCGACGAGCTGGACAAGCAGCACACCGCCCGGCACGAGGAGCTGGAGCAGGCGTACACGACCCGGCGCGACGAGATCGAGCGGAACGCCGCGAGCATCCGGCAGGCCGCCGAGGAAGACGCGCTCACCATGCGGCAGCAGGCCGAGCTGGAGGCAGCCGAGCTGCTGCGCCGGGCCGAGGCGGGCGCCACGGAGCAGCGCCGCAAGGCCGACGAGCACGTCGCGGCCTCGCGTCGCCAGTTCGAGGAGTACGCGGCCACCACCCAGCAGCACCTGGCCACCACCCAGCAGCACCTCGCCGCCACCCAGCAGGAGGTGGCCGCCGGCCGGCAGCAGCTCGCCCAGGTGATGCTGGAGATCGCCAAGGCGCAGCAGGAGCTGGCCGACCTGCGTACCGAGACGTGGCGGTCCCGGCAGGAGTCCGACGACCTGGAGAGCCGGCTCACGACGCTGCGCCGGGACGCCGACTCGGCCGGCATCGCGGCCACCCCGGTCGACCCCGCCGACCTGGCCTCCGCGGCCGGCGGGACGTCGCGTGAGTCCGTTCCGGTGGGCGGTGGCTCGCCGGGGGTCAACGGCGCCGGGCCGGAGAAGGGCGAGAGCCGGGCCACCGGCGAGCCGGCCGAGGGTGGGCCGGCGAAGCCGGTGGGCGAGCCGGTGACCACCATGGACTCCGTCAACGGGGCGGGCGTCGACGGGGAACCCACAGTGGCCGCCGTGCCGGGCGAGGGCGGCCGGGGCGCCACCCCCACGAAGATCACCAGCACCGGTGAAAACGGCAAACGCCCGACCAAGCCCACCACCGACGAGCGCAGCGCCAAGCCCAGCACGGTCACCGTCGACAAGGACTGACCGACAAGATCCAAACCAGCTCAGCGAAACGGCGGTGTCCCGCGCGCCGGGACCGCACCACCGCCCCGAGCTGGTGTCGATCGGTGTGGTGGAGGGATGGTCGCCGCGCACGGCGACGGCTAACCTGCGGGCAGAGGGTCGCACCAGCAGGCGCGGTCCGTCGCGGCGCTGCTCCGACGGGCCCGTCGGAGCAGCGGGGAGCCGGGGAGGCACGGGTGTCGCAGGAGGGATCCGCCGCCCCGGACGACGACCCGTTCGAGGCGTTGCGCCCCGAACCCGACGATCCGCGACAAGCGCCGGCGGCACAGCCGGCCGAAGCCGCCGCGCCAGCCGGCACCCCCGCCCGACCCCCGGACCCCGACACCATGACGGATCCCCCCACCCGACAACCAGGCCCCGACACCACGGCCGACACCCCCACCCGACAACCAGGCCCCGACACCGCCCTCACCCAACGGCCGGGCTCCGATGGCAGGCCCGCCACCCGCGCCGCGCCGGGCCGGCCGGCCGACCCGACCGGGAACGCCCGCCCCGACACGTCCGACACGTCCACGTCCGACACCGGCGCATCGGTCACCCACACCGGGGCCGGAGCCGGGTCGACGAGCGGGCCCGCCGGCTTCGGGACCACCCGGGTCGGCAGCGGGAGCGTGAAGGTCGAGGCGAGCGAGTTCGAGCCGGGCGAGTTCGAGCCGTCGGGGCGCTTCGGCGTGCCGGGGCGGCCGCTGCGGCGCAACAGTTTCCTGGTCGGTTTCACCGGCGCGCTCGGCGTGCTGCTGGCGTACGCCGTCTTCCTGGGCGTCCGCAACGCGGCCGGCATCCTGGTCCTGGTGGTGATCGCGCTCTTCCTGGCGGTCGGCCTGCACCCGGCGGTGGTCCGGTTGCGCGGCTGGGGAGTGCCGCACGGGTTGGCCGTGGCGGTGGTGACGCTGACCGTGGTGCTCTTGATCGTGGGTGGGCTGCTCGCGCTGGTGCCCCCGGTGGTGACCCAGTCCGGGCAGTTCGTCCAGCAGCTACCCGGCTACGTCGAGGACCTGCGCCGCAACCCCACGGTCAACGACCTGGTGGTCCGCTACGACGTCATGGAGCGGGTCCGGTCGGCGGCGAACGCCGACACGATCGGCCGGGCGCTCGGCGGCGTGCTCGGCGGGGCGCAACTGATCTTCGGCACGATCTTCCGGGTGCTGACCGTGCTGGTGCTGACGATCTACTTCCTGGCCTACTTCGACAAGCTGCGCAGCCTCGGGTACGCGCTGGTGCCCCGCTCGCGCCGGGAGCGGGTGCGGCTGATCGGCGACGAGATCCTCACCCGGGTCGGCGCGTACATGGTCGGCGCGCTGGCCATCGCGGTGCTGGCCGGGGTGAGCACGTTCGTGTTCGCGATGGTGGTCGGCCTGCCGTACCCGTTCGCCCTGGCCGTGGTGGTGGCGGTGACCGACCTGATCCCGCAGATCGGCGCGACCCTGGGCGCGGTGGTGGTGACCCTGGTCGGCCTCGCCACCGACCTGCCGGTGGGCATCGCCTGCCTGGTGTTCTTCGTGGTCTACCAGCAGGTGGAGAACTACCTGCTCTACCCGAAGATCATGCGACGGGCGGTGTCGGTCAACGAGGTGGCCGCGTTGCTCGCGGCGCTGCTCGGGGTGTCCCTGCTGGGCGTGGTGGGCGCGCTGATCGCCATCCCGACGGTGGCCGCCCTGCAGTTGATCCTGCGCGAGGTGGTGCTGCCCCGGCAGGACGCGCGCTGAGGCGCTACTCGGCGCTGCGCTGGGCCGGGCCGGGGACCGGAGTGTCGGCGAACGCGGCCACCGTGCGGTCGGCGTAGGAGCTGACGTCGCCGGTCTCCATCGGGCCGTCCCAGGTCGTCGGCAGCGGCAGCGGCACGGCCGGGGCGACCCGCCGGACGACCTCGTCGAGCACCCGCTCCGCGTCGCCGACCCAGAGGTGCTTGGCGCCGTCCACGCCGACCACCTCGGCCTGCGGAATCGCGGCGAACCGCCGCCGAGCCTCCTCGGGGCGCAGGTAGTCGTCGAACTCCGGCACCAGGGCGGTGAGCGGTCGGCCCGAGGAGGCCCAGACCGTCAGGTCCTCCGGGGCGGAGAAGCGCAGCGGCGGGGAGAGCAGGATCGCGCCGGCCACCGCCGGGTCGCAGCCGTGCTTGAGCACCAGGTCGGTGCCGAACGACCAGCCCACCAGCCAGATGTTCGGCAGTTCGTGGAACTCGGCGTACTCGATCGCGGCGGCCACGTCGAACCGCTCGCCGACGGCGTTGTCGAACGCCCCCTCGCTGGTGCCCCGGACGCTGCTGGTGCCCCGGGTGTTGAACCGGAGCACGGCCAGGTCGGCCAGCGCGGGCAGTCGCCAGGCCGCCTTGCGGAACACGTGGCTGTCCATCATTCCGCCGTGGGTGGGCAGCGGGTGCAGGCAGATCAGCGTGCCGACCGGCGCGCGGTCCAGCGGCCGGGCCAGCTCGCCGACGAGCGTCAGGCCGTCGGCGGTGTGCAGCTCGATGTCCTCCCGCCGGCCGGGCAGGATCGACGACGCGCGAATCGCAGTGCTCACCCTGCCAGTGTCCCGCGTCGTCGGCCCGGCCGCCCGCCGGGGCGGGAACCGGGTGATCCAGATCGCTCAGCCGTGCCGAGGTGCGCCGCGACCGCGCTGGAGGTTGGGGGCGCGGCGCTCCCGGGCCCGCCAGCAACCGCTGTGCCAGTGCCGGCGGTCGGTGAGGTCACCCCGGTCGTCGGCCGGCCAGGCCACCAGATGCGGCACGCCCGGCCGGATCTCCTGGTCACAGCCGGGACACCGGTACGTCTTGGCGGACGCGCCGCCGCTGATCGCGCGGACCTGCCAGTCGCCGTCGCGCCACTGCTGCACGGTCGGCACGCCGTGCCGGGCTCGTTCGGCGTCCAGGCTGGGGCCTTCTTCCCGGCGGGGCCGATTGCGACGGGGACTCACGGTCACCAAGCGTACGGCCACTCCCCGGCCCGCCGCCGGTGACCCGGATCCGAGCGATCTTGGTGCGGGCGCACCCCTCGGCGGGCTGTTCCGTACCAGGATCTCGCGCGTGGTGGCCGGTCAGGGCCAGGTCTGTGGGCGGGGCAGGTCTTTCGCCACCTGTGCCCCGGCCAGCACGGTCGCCGCTTCGGCCTCGGTGAAGTCCACGTGGCCCGCGGGCCGGCCGTCCGGGTAGGGCCAGGCGAAGTCGACCGTCAACCGCCCCTTGGGTATGCCGAGCAACTCCAGTCGCGTGCCGTCCGGATAGCGGTAGCCGGGACGACCGCCCAGGTCGCGGTTGCTGCTCCGGCCCGTGTCGTCCGCCATCATCGCCCCGTAGACCAGCCGCGTCCACATGGTCGAGGAGGGTGCCCGGGAGACCGTGAGCTGGGCCGTGAGGCCCCTCGGGAAGCCGGTCACGTCCACCGAGCAACCCGTCACCGCCGCGTTCGCGGGAAGCGTGGTCAACCGTACCGGCGCGGCGCACCGCCGGGCTTCGTCCCAGCGCACCAGGCCGGCGGCCAGGTTCAGGGCGGCCGGATCGCCGCCGAGCATGGCCGCTCGGGCGTAGAGACCGGGGACGGGCTGCCAGGACTTGACCAGGCCGTCGGTGGTGCCGGCGACGCGCAGCACGCCACCGTCGAAGGTCAGCCGCCCGGTGACCGCCTGTACCGGGAAGCCGTCGATCGGGGTGTCGTCGAGCGCCTTGGCATCCCGGCTCACCTCGAGCAGGACCGGTTGTCCGCCGCCGACCCTGAACCGGATCGACTCGATCTGGTGGGATCCGTAGACGGACCAGCCCAGATAGCGGGCCCGGCTGCTGTCCAGGCTCACGTGCAGCACCTGCGGATCGGTGCCGACCAGGTCGGGGCGATCGCTCCCCCCGGGCACCCCGTCGGCGAGCGGCGGAACCGGGGGCGGCGACACCGCCGGCGTGGTGGCGGTCCAGGGCATCCGCCCGGCCAGCCCGCCCACGTCCACCCGGACCACGCCGACGAAGCCGAGCACGCCGACCAGGGCGAGCGCGGTCCCGGCGGTGGCCCGGCGGCGTACCTGCCGGCGCCGGCCGAGCGCGCGCGAGCCCCGCAGCAGGCGGCGGGCGTCGATCTCCCCGTCGGCGCGCTCCCGCAGCACCGAGGCGATCCGCTGGTCGAGGTCGGTCACGGCCGGCTCCCCTTGGTCGTCGGGACGCCGCAGCGCTCCCGGAGGTGGGCGAGCGCCCGCATCGCGTGGGTGCGGACGGTGACCGGGGAGCAGTCGAGGATCTGGGCGATGGTGTGGTCGTCCAGATCCTCGTAGTAGCGCAGCACGAGCACGGCACGCTGGCGGTCCGGCAGGGCACGGATCAGCCGCCACATCTCGTCCCGGTCGGCCGCCTCGCCGTCGAGGTCGCCCCGCTGGGGCCGTTCGGCGAACGTGTCGACCGCCAGCTCGCGGCTGGAGCGCCGCCGCCACCAGGAGTTGTTGGCGTTGACCAGCATCCGGCGCACGTAGACATCGGGCCGGTCGGCGCGGGCGATCCGCCGCCAGTGCACGTACGCGCGGGCCAGCACGTCCTGGGTCAGGTCCTCGGCGCGGTGCGCGTCGCCGGTCAGCAGCCGGGCCAGGCGTAACAGGGCCGGGCCCCGGCTGCCGACGTACTCCTCGAAGGTCACACCCTCACGACGCCGTCACCGGCGCGGGTTGTTGACCCCGCTCAGCGGTTGGTGTGGTCGCGGAAGCCCCGGCCGGCCTTGCGGCCCAGGTAGCCGGCGGTGACCAGGTGCTCCAGCAGCGGCGCCGGGGCGAAGCCGGGCTCGCGCAGTTCCAGGTACAGCTCCCGCTGGATCGCCAGCGAGACGTCCAGGCCGACCACGTCGAGCAGCTCGAACGGGCCCATCGGGTAGCCGCAGCCGAGCTTCATCGCGTAGTCGATGTCGTCGGCGGTGGAGTAGCTGGCCTCCAGCATCTTCACCGCGTCGTTCAGGTACGGGAAGAGCAGCGCGTTGACGATGAAACCGGACCGGTCGCCGCAGACCACGCCGGTCTTGCCCACCGCGGCGCAGACCGCGCGGGCGGTCGCCGACGTCTCGGCGGAGGTGCGGATGGTCCGGACCACCTCCACCAGCGGCATGATCGGCGCCGGGTTGAAGAAGTGCAGGCCGACCACGTCGGCGGGCCGCTGGGTGGCCATCGCCACGTCGATCACCGGCAGCGACGAGGTGGTGGTGGCGAGCACCACGCCCGGCTTGCAGATCTCGTCCAGGCTGGCGAACAGCGCCTTCTTGACGCTCAACTCCTCGACCACGGCCTCGACCACCAGGTCGACGTCGGCGAGGTGCTCCAGCGTGGCGGACCAGGTGATCCGGCCCATCGCGGCGTCCCGGTCGGTCTCGGCGAGCTTGCCCCGGACCACGCCCTTGTTGAGCGAGGTCTTGACCGCCTCGCAGACCTTGGCGGACTTCTCCGCGCCCCGGGTCACCGAGACGACCTCGTAGCCGGCCTTGGCGAAGACCTCGATGATGCCGGTGGCCATGGTGCCGGACCCGACCACACCGACTTTCGCGACCACGCGCGCACCGTCGGCGAGCGCGACCTCCGCGGCGACCGGCGTGTGCTCGTCGGCGACGACCTTGGGCGAGCCCGGCCGCTCGTACGTGTAGAAGCCCCGGCCGGACTTCCGGCCGAGCAGTCCGGCGGTGACCATCTGCTTGAGCAGCGGGGCCGGGGCGTGCCGGCGGTCCCGGCCGCCGCGCCGGTACATGGTGTCGAGGATCTCGTAGGCGGTGTCCAGGCCGATCAGGTCCATCAGCGCCAGCGGGCCCATGGGCAGGCCGCAGCCGAGCTTCATGGCGGCGTCGATGTCCTCGCGGGTGGCGTAGCGGGCCTCGAACATGCCGACGGCGTGGTTCAGGTAGCCGAAGAGCAGCGCGTTGGCGATGAAGCCGGCCCGGTCGCTGATGGTCACGTCGACCTTGCCGAGCCGCTCGCAGAGCGCCTCCACGTCGGCCACCACCTCGGCCGAGGTGACCACCGTGCGGACCACCTCGACCAGCTTCATCACCGGGGCCGGGTTGAAGAAGTGGATGCCGATGACCTGGTTGGGCCGGGTGGTCGCGACGGAGATCTCGGTGACGCTCAGCGACGACGTGTTGGTGGCCAGGATGGCGTCGGGCGTGCAGACCCGGTCCAGCTCGGCGAAGATCCGCTGCTTCAGGTCCAGGTGCTCGGGCACCGCCTCGATCACCAGGTCCACGTCGTGCAGGGCGTCCAGCCCGACCCGGAAGTCGACCCGCGACATCAGCGCGTCCCGGTCGCCCTCGGCGAGCTTGCCCTTGGCCACGGCGCGGTCGGTGGAGCCGGTCAGCGTGGTCCGGCCGCGCTCCAGCGCCGCGTCGGAGATCTCCACGGCGGTCACGTCGAGACCGTTGCGGGCGAACACCTCGACGATGCCGGCACCCATGGTGCCCAGACCCACCACACCAACCCTGGTGAACTCGCGCGCCACGACCGGCCTCCCTCGGTTGACTCCGCCGTTGCCGACTTGAACGGCCGCTAAGGTTATGCGCCGGAGTCTGCCACGTGACGCTGCGTTGTCGAGACGCCGTGGGATATTTCACGCACCCCCGCCTCAGGCGGGCGCGGCCACCCCGGCGAGCGCCAGCAGCTCGGCCACGAACTCGGTCGGCCGCTCCAGGTGCGGGCTGTGCCCGCAGCCCGGCAGCGCCACCTCCCGGTAGGCGCCGCCGGCCGCCGCGTACCGGTCCAGCACCGCGCGGGTCTGGCCGACCATCGGCTGCGGCGGGCACGCGTCCGCGCCGGGCCAGCCGGGCACGATCCCGAGCTGACCGAGGTACGCCAGGTCGAACAGCGAGGTGTCCGAGACGATCACGTCCGCGTCGCCGCGCACCCAGGTCACGGGCGGCTTGACCGGTACGGCGACCAGCTCGTCGGCGAGCCGGAAGTGGGCCGGGGCCAGCGCGTTGAGCACGCCGCGGCGCCCGGCGGCGGTGCCCGGCCAGTGGGCCGAGCCGACCGCGGTGCCGGGGTAGTTGTCGTCCCCGGTGGCGGTGGTCAGCATGCTCTCCAGCAGCAGGTCCTCGTGCTCGCCGAGCGACGCCGGGTCGGCCACGTAGGCGGCGCGCAGCACGTTGCGCGGGCTGGTCGGGCCGTCGGCGCCCCGGTCACCGGCGGCGAGCCGGGCCACGAAGTCGGGGTTCGCGCCGCCCGCCCCGGTGCCGGCGTAGTCGGGCGTGGTGGGGGTGCCGTCGAGGCCGCGGGTGCCGCCGAAGCCGTACGGCGAGACGGGCGCCGCCAGCAGCAGCCCGGACACCCGCTCCGGGTGGTCGACCAGCAGCCGCATCACCACCCCGCCGCCCAGCGAGTGCCCGACCACGACCGGTCGGGCGCCGGGCGCGAACAGCCCGGGGACGTCGAGCAGGGCGGCCACGTCGTCGGCGACGTCACCGAGCCCTCGGGTGGCGTCGACCGGGGCGGTGTCGGTCTCGCCGTAGCCGCGCAGGTCGGGGGCGACGACCCGGAGCGTCTCGGGCAGCCGGGGCAGCAGCGGTTCCCAGAAGGCCGCCGACGAGACGTTGCCGTGCACCAGCAGCACCGGCACGCCGTCGGAGGGGCCGGCCACCCGGACCGCCTGGGTGATGCCGTTGGCCTGGACCGTCTGCCGCGCGCTCCGCATCCGGGCATGCTGGCACACCACCCGGCCGGTTGCCATGTGGCCGGCGCCCACGGCGGGCGGCCAGCACCTGTGGTCGACAACCGCTCCGGGGGCGGTGGGCGCGGGCAGGTCAGCCGGCGTCGACCGGCTGGGCCTCACGTGCCTCGATCGGCTGCCGTTGCGCCGGCACGGGCAGCGGGAGGGTGGGCCGCTGGTCGCGGCGGGGCTGGCCGAAGCTCATCCCGACCGGATCGGTGCGGGCCACGCCCGGGTCGTAGAGGCGCAGGTCGGTGCGGCCGAGTCGGACCACGTCGCCGTCGGAGATCGGCACGCTGCCGGTGATCCGCCGGTCGTTGAGCCAGGTGCCGTTGGTGGAGCCGAGATCGGTGAGCAGCACCCCCTCACCGGTGGCCTGGACGCTGGCGTGTCGGCGACTCAGGTGCGGGTCGGCGAGCACGACGTCGGCGGTCGGCGCCCGGCCGATCACCTGCACGCCCCGCCCGACCCGGAAACTGAGCCCGCGCATCGCCCCACCCGACACCGTCAGCAACGGCATCAGCTCAGGATGCTCCTCCATGGACAGTCGACCTCCACCCCACATCGCCCCGCGGCGTTAGCCTGCCACCTCACCGTAGTGACTCCCACCGCCGCGCGGTCACCCCCGCGACCCCGGGTGGTCATCTCCCGTTCGCCGTTCGGACGGCCGGGAAGGGCGCGATCGGCCATTAACTGGTGTCGATGCGACGGTGATCGGTACGGGCAGCGTGCGGGCCCCGCGACACCTACCGGTGAGTAATATTCGGGTCTAGACTGCGGTCATGACCGCCGTGCATGTCCCCGGGACCCCGCTCATCTCCGACGGCCGGCTGGTGTCGACCAACCCGGCGACCGGCGAGGAGGCCGGCCGGTTGCCGGTGGCGACCGAGGCCGACGTGCGTACCGCCGTCGAGCGGGGCCGGCGCCGCCGCCGACTGGTGGGCCGGGCTCGGCTTCACCGGCCGGCGGGACCGGCTCCAGCGCTGGCGCGGCGTGCTCGCCCGGCGCATCGAGGAGCTGGCCGACCTGATGCACACCGAGGGCGGCAAGCCGGTCGGCGACGCCGTGGTCGAGATCCTCACCGCGCTGGAGCACGTCGACTGGGCCGCGCGCAACGCCGGCCGGGTGCTCGGCCCCCGGCGGGTCCGCTCCCGGCTGATCCTCGCCGAGTTCACCGGTCACCTGGAATACCAGCCCTACGGCGTGGTCGGCGTGATCGGGCCGTGGAACTATCCGGTCTTCACCCCGATCGGCTCCGCCGCCTACGCGCTGGCCGCCGGCAACGCGGTCGTGTTCAAGCCCAGCGAGTACACCCCGGCGGTGGGCCAGTGGCTGGTCGACCGGTTCGCCGAGGTGGTGCCGGAGCAGCCGGTGTTCCAGGCGGTGCACGGGCTGGGCGACGTCGGCGCGGCGCTGTGCCGCTCCGGGGTGGCGAAGGTGGCCTTCACCGGCTCGACCGCCACCGCCAAGAAGGTCATGGCGGCCTGCGCCGAGACGCTCACCCCGGTGCTGCTGGAGGCCGGCGGCAAGGACGCGATGATCGTCGACTCGGACGCCGACCTGGACGCCGCGGCCGAGGCGGCGGTGTGGGGCGGCCTGACCAACGCCGGCCAGACCTGCATCGGCATCGAACGGGTCTACGCGGTCGACCAGGTCTTCGACGCGTTCGTCGACAAGGTGGTGGCGAAGGCCGGCCGGCTGACCGTGGGCGCCGAGGGCGCCGACCTCGGCCCGATCACCATGCCGTCCCAGATCGACGTCATCCGCCGGCACATCGACGACGCGGTGGCCCGGGGCGGCCGGGCGGTGCTCGGCGGTCCGGAGGCGGTCCGGCCGCCGTACGTGCATCCGACCGTGCTGGTCGACGTACCGGAGGACTCGGCGGCCGTCCGCGAGGAGACGTTCGGCCCGACGCTCACCGTCAGCCGGGTCCGCGACGTCGACGAGGCCGTGGAGCGCGCCAACGCGCTGCCGTACGGCCTCGGGGGTTCGGTCTTCGGCCGGACGCGGGCGGTGGCCGTGGCGCGGCGGCTGCGCTCCGGAATGGCCTCGGTCAACTCGGCGCTGACCTTCGCCGGCATGTCGACGCTGCCGTTCGGCGGCACCGGCGACTCCGGCTTCGGCCGGATCCACGGCGAGGACGGGCTGCGCGAGTTCGGCCGCCCCAAGGCGGTCACCCGCCGTCGCGCGCGGTCACTGCTGCCGGCCATGACGTTCGAGCGCACCCCGGCCGATGTCGCCCGGCTGGTGAAGGTGGCGAAGCTGATGTACGGCCGGAAGCGCTAGAACAGCGTCAGCTCGTCGCGCTCGATGCCGCGCAGCTTGTCGTAGTCGACCACCACGCACCGGATGCCCCGGTCGGTGGCGAGCACGCGCGCCTGCGGCTTGATCTCCTGCGCGGCGAAGACGCCGGTGACCGGCGCGAGCAGCGGGTCGCGGTTCATCAGCTCCAGATAGCGGGTGAGCTGCTCCACCCCGTCGATCTCGCCGCGCCGCTTCACCTCGACCGCGACCGCGCCGGCGTCGGCGTCCCGGCAGAGCAGGTCGACCGGGCCGATCGCGGTCATGTACTCCCGGCGGACCAGCGTGTAGCCCTCGCCCAGCGTCCCCGGGTTGGCGGCGAGCAACTCCTGCAGGTGCGCCTCGACGCCGTCCTTGCGCAGGCCGGGGTCGACCCCCAGCTCGTAGGAGGTGTCCTGGAAGATCTCCTCCAGGGTGATGCGCAGCTCCTCGCCCGCCTTGTTGACCACCCGCCACACGCCGGGCGCCTCCTCCAGCCGGCACGGCGGGCTCATCCAGTTCAACGGCTTGTAGGCCCGGTCGTCCGCGTGGATCGACACCGAGCCGTCCGCCTTGACCATGAGCAGCCGGGTGGCCGGCGGCAGGTGAGCCGAGAGCCGTCCGACATAGTCCACCGAGCACTTCGCAATGACCAACCGCACCCGACGAGGGTAGCCGAGCCCCCGGCCGGCGCCGACGAGCGCCACTGGCGCACCGGTGCCATATTGAGATCGTGCTCGAAGTCCTCACCGGTTCCGGTCTCGCCGCCTCGGCGGGCCTCAACGCCTACATCCCACTGATGCTGATGGGCCTGCTGGCCCGCTACACCAACCTGATCGAGCTGCCGAGCGGCTGGCAGTGGCTGGGCAACGGCTGGGTCCTGCTGATCCTCGCCGTGCTGCTGGCGGTCGAGGTGGTGGCCGACAAGGTGCCGGTGGTCGACCACGTCAACGACATGGTGCAGACCGTGGTCCGGCCGACCGCCGGCGGTCTGGCGTTCGGCGCCGGGTCCGGCTCGGAGACGGTGACGGTCAGCGACCCGGACACGTTCTTCTCCACCCACCAGTGGGTGCCGGTGGTGGTCGGCGTGCTCATCGCGCTCGGCGTGCACCTGCTCAAGGCCGCCGCGCGGCCGGTCATCAACGCGACCACGGCCGGCTTCGGCGCGCCGGTGGCGAGCACCGCCGAGGACGCCACCAGCGTGGTCATGTCGGTGGTGGCGATCCTGCTGCCGGTGCTGGTGCTGGTGTTCGCGGTCGGCCTGGTGGCGTTCGTCGCCTGGTTGTTCCGCCGACGCGGGGAACGCCGCCGGGAACGCGCGGCCGCCCGGGCGGCCGGCTTCCGCGTCTGACCGGGGCCGCGCCCGGCCCGCGTCACCCGCCGCTTACCCGTTGCCGGGGACCGCTCAGCGGCTGCGGTAGGTCATGCAGTCGGCCAGGTCCATGTCCGGGCCGACGGTGATGGCCGGTGCGTGGCACTCCAGGTCGGAGTTGTGCTGGCAGTCGGAGCGTGAGCAGGCGCCCACCTGGGCGGTCAACTGCGCGATGCCACCGCGCACCGGCATGTCCACGTAGGTGTGGCAGTGCGCGTGGTCGCTGCTGCCGATCGTGATGGCGAATGCGTGGCAGTCGTTCGTGTGGTTGTAGGCGCAGGACCGGACGGCGCACTCCTGGACCCGGGGCATTTCCAACGACGCGGTCATGTTTCCGCCCTTCCGTGGTGTCTTGCCCCGACCTTAGGCTTTTCCGGGCGGCACCGGGCCGGATCTCGCCCAACACCGCGAGGCGGTGTTAACAAGGGGCCCCGCCTCTACCGGATGCGTTAACAGGGGGCCCCGCCTTACATCCGCTCGCGGATGACGGTGACCAGCTCGTCGATGATGCCGGTGAGCGCGAAGTCCTTCGGCGTGAACACCCGGGCCACCCCGGCGGCCCGCAGTTCCTCGGCGTCGCGCGGCGGAATGATCCCGCCCACCACCACCGGCAGGTCGCCCCGCCCGGCGGCGCGCAGCCCGTCCAGCACCGCCGGCACCGCGGCCAGGTGCGAGCCGGAGAGCACGGAGAGCCCGACCAGGTCGACGTCCTCCTCCACGGCGGCGGCGACGATCTGCCCGGCGGTCAGCCGGATGCCCTGGTAGATCACCTCGAAGCCGGCGTCGCGGGCACGGACCGCGATCTGCTCGGCGCCGTTGGAGTGCCCGTCCAGCCCCGGCTTGCCGACCAGCAGCCGCAACCGGCCGCTGCCCAGCTCCCGGGCGGTCGCGGCGACCCGCTCCCGCACCGCGGCGAGGCTGGCGTCGCCGCCGGCCCCGGCCGCCCCGGACAGCCCGGTGGGCGCCCGGTACTCACCGAAGACCTGGCGCAGCGCGCCCGCCCACTCCCCGGTGGTCACCCCGGCGGCCACGCAGGCGAGCGTCGCCGGCATCAGGTTCGTCGTGGTCGCGGCGTCCGCGCGCAGGCGCTCCAGCGCGGCGTCCACGGCCGCCGCGTCCCGTCCGGCCCGCCACTCGCGTACGCCGACCGCGGCGGCCGCCTCGACCGACGGGTCCACCTGCTCGATCGCCTCGGCGCCGGCCGCGGTCAGCGGGGACGGCTCGGTCTCGGTGAACCGGTTGACGCCGATCACCACGTCGGCGCCGGACTCCATCCGCCGGCGCCGCTCGGCCAGCGAGGCCACCAGCGCGCTCTTGAGGTAGCCGGACTCCACGGCGGTCACCACGCCGCCCATGTCCAGGACCTTCTCCAGCTCCGCCCGGGCCCCGGCGACGATGTCGTCGACCAGCGCGGTCATCACGTGCGAGCCCTCGAACAGGTCGGGGTATTCGAGCAGGTCCGACTCGTACGCCAGCACCTGCTGCATGCGCAGCGACCACTGCTGGTCCCACGGGCGGGGCAGGCCGAGCGCCTCGTTCCAGGCGGGCAGCTGCACGGCCCGGGCCCGGGCGTCCCGGGAGAGCGTGACGCCGAGCATCTCCAGCACGATCCGCTGGATGTTGTTCTCCGGCTGCGCCTCGGTCAGGCCCAGCGAGTTGACCTGCACGCCGTAGCGGAACCGGCGCTGCTTCGCCTCGGTCACGCCGTAGCGGTCGCGGGTGATCTCGTCCCAGAGCGCGCCGAACGCGCGCATCTTGGCGATCTCCTCGACGAACCGCACTCCGGCGTTGACGAAGAACGAGATCCGCTGGACCACGTCGCCCATCCGCTCGGCCGGCACCTGGCCGGAGTCACGCACGGCGTCCAGCACGGCGACGGCGGTGGCGAGCGCGAAGCCGACCTCCTGCACCGGCGTGGCGCCGGCCTCCTGGAGGTGGTACGAGCAGATGTTGACCGGGTTCCACCGCGGCATCTCCCGCAGCGTGTACGCGACCACGTCGGCGGTCAGCCGCAGCGACGCGGTCGGCGGGAAGATGTAGGTCCCCCGGGACAGGTACTCCTTGATGATGTCGTTCTGCGTGGTGCCGGCGCAGCGGCGCAGCTCGGCGCCCTGCTCGACGGCGGCGGTGCCGTAGAGCGCGAGCATCCACATGGCCGGCGCGTTGATGGTCATCGAGGTGTTCATCTCGGCCAGCGGGATGCCGTCGACGAGCGCGCGCATGTCGCCGAGGTGCGCCACCGGCACGCCGACCCGGCCCACCTCGCCGGCGGCCAGCTCGTGGTCGGGGTCGTACCCGGTCTGGGTGGGCAGGTCGAACGCGACCGACAGCCCGGTCTGCCCCTTGGCCAGGTTGCGGCGGTAGAGCGCGTTGGAGGCCGCGGCGGAGGAGTGCCCGGCGTACGTGCGCATCACCCACGGGCGGTCCCGCTCCGGCAGGCGTCCCGGCATCGCGTCGTCCATGGCCGGAGTCTAAGTTACCGTTCAGTAAAAGAGGCTGTGCAAAACCACACAGTTGGATGGCTGTGCCGGTGGGCCGGCCGGGGCTTCGGGTGTGGCCGGCCCACCTGGCGGGTCACTCGCTGCGGGCGGTCTGCGGGCCGGTGACGCGTTCCAGCAGCGGCAGCGTGGCGGCGATGACGGCGAGACAGCCGAGCAGCCCGACGGCCACCACGGCGGCGAACCCGACCCCGGGCAGCCGCAGGTCGTAGTGCATCTGCGCGCGCAGGAACAGGTGCGCGGCCACCAGGCCCATCCCGACCGCGACCGCGGCGACGGTCAGCATCGGCACGGCGCTCTCCAGCGCCACCACCCGGCGCAGCAGCCGCACCGGCGCGCCGCTGAGCCGCAGCAGGCTGAACGGCCGCTTCCGCTCGCTGAGGCCGGCCGCCACGGCCACCGCCAGGCTGCACCCGGCGAGCGCGAGGCTGAACACCACCACCACGTCGGCCAGCCGCTGCCAGCCGCGCATGGTGTTCGCGAAGTCGGACTCGAAGTCGCCCGGCACGGTCGGTGCCACCGCGTGGGCGGGGAACGCGGTTTCCATGATCGTCCGGGCCCGCTCGATCGCGGCCGGGCCGTCCGCGTCGACCGCCAGCGAACCCGCCGGCAGCCGCGGGAGCGCCGCCGGGTCGACCTCGGAGGCGGGCCAGACCCGGTCCGCCGAGGCGGACCCCCGCCACGGGATCAGGCCCTCCGACACCTCGGCGACGGCCGCCCCGTCGGCGCACCGCCCGTATGCGGCCGGGATGTCGACGCAGGCGATCACGCCGTAGTCGTGACCCGCGCCCTGCACCGGGTTCTCCCGGATGACCACGAGGTTGCGCACGCCGGGGACCGCGGCCAGGTCGGCCGGCAGCGTGGCGGGCACCTGCGCGTCCTCCCCCAGCCAGAAGGACAGCCGGCCGGCTTCCAGCGAGCCCCGGGGGGCGGGACCGCGCTCGGCGGCGATCGTGCCCATGATGCCGACCGCCACGGTGGTGACGAACAACGCGAGCATCACGCCGCTGACCGCCCGGAAGCCGGCGGCCGGGGGGTGTCGGCGAGCCGGCGGGCGGCGATCAGCGTGGCCGGCCGCCCGGCGCGGGCGGCCATCGCCCGCGCGCCGACCATGGTCAGCCAGGGTCCGCCGGTGACCAGCCCGGTCATCACCAGCAGCAGGGCGGACAGGAAGAGCGCGGTCTGGCCGTCGCCGGTGACGGGCCGGTAGAGCAGGCCGAGGCCCAGCCCGGCGAGACCGAGCACGAGCGGGATCAACCGGTACGCCCGCGGCGGGCGCGGCGTCACCCGCCGGGTGACGCCGAGCGGGGAGATCCGCACCCGGCGCAACGCGACCCGGGCCGCGACCGCCGCGCCCGCCGGCACCCCGAGCGCCACCACCAACACGTCCGGCACCCCGAGCGCGAGGTCGCCGGGGAAGTACGGCATGCCGGTGAACGGGATCTCGGCCAACTGCCCGCGGAACGCGAGGAACAGCGCGAAGCCGACCGCGGCCCCGACCGTCGCCGCGAGCGCGGCCTCCACGGCCGCGACCACCGAGATCTGCCGTGGGGTGGCCCCGACCAGGCGCATCGAGGCGAAGCGTTGCTCCCGCCGGGCGGCGCCGAGTCGGGTCGCGGTGCCGATGAAGATGAGCACGGGAAAGAGCAGCCCGCCGACCACCACGCCGAGGATCAGGTCGATCGCGGTCTCCGGCAGCGGCGCCTCGTTGCCGGCCACCCGGGTGACCTTCCGGACCCGGTCCAGCGCGCCCACCTGCTCCGGCGTCCCGCCGACCAGGATGAGGAGGCTCTCCGGCGAGGTGAGCCCGGCCGGGCCGACGGCGCCGAGGTCGCGGCCGGGATAGCGGTCGCCGAGCTGGTCGGCCGGGGTGGTGGCGAGCAGCTTCCGCAGCGCCGGGGAGGCGTACCACTCGCCGGGGCCGGGCACCCGGGGCACGCCGACCGGGGTGGGCGCGGACGGCCCGGTGGCGGCGACGTCCACGCGCTGGATCTGCGCGCCGTGGAAGTAGTCGAACCGGGTCGACCAGAGCAGCGGGTCGGCCGCGCCGCCCGGCGTCTCCTGCGGATACATCGCGGCGTACCGGCCGAGCTGGGCGTTCGTGGCGTGCACGCCGGCCACGGTGGTGAGCAGCAGCCCGGTGCCGATCGCGACGGCCGCGGCGACGGCGGCCAGCCGGACCAGCGCCTCCCGGCCGCCCGCGACGGCCAGGCGGAGCGCGAGCGCGATCACGAGGCGACCCCGGCCGGCGCGTTGACCCGGCCGTCGCGCACCACGACCTCCCGGTCGGCGTACGCGGCGACGCGCGGTTCGTGGGTGACCAGGACGACGGTGGTGCCCTGCTCCCGGGCGGTGTCGACGAGCAGGTCCATCACCTCCTCGCCGGTGAGCGAGTCGAGCGCGCCGGTCGGCTCGTCGGCGAAGAGCACCTGCGGCCGGGCGACCAGGCCCCGGGCCAGCGCCACCCGCTGGGCCTGCCCGCCGGAGAGTTCCCCGGAGCGGCGGTGCTCCAGGCCGCCCAGCCCGAGCCGCTCGAACCAGGCGCGGGCGGACCGCAGCGCCGGGGCGCGCCGGACGCCGCCGAGCAGCAGCGGCAGCGCGACGTTCTCCGCCGCGGTGAGTTCCGGGACGAGCTGGCCGAACTGGAAGACGAACCCGAAGCGGTCGCGGCGCAGCGCGCTGCGCTCCGCCTCGCCGAGCGCGTCGAGGCGCACGTCGCCGAAGCGGACCTCGCCGGAGTCGGGCACCAGGATGCCGGCCAGGCAGTGCAGCAGCGTCGACTTGCCGGAGCCGCTGGGGCCCATCACGGCGACGATCTCACCGGCCCCGACGGTGAGGCTCGCGCCGCGCAGGGCCGGGGTGTCACCGAACGAGAACGTCACGTCCCGGGCCTCGATCGTCACGGTCATCGCCGTACCGCCTTCCGTAGCGCGTCCAGTCGGGCGCCGGCCATCTCGATCCAGCGCAGGTCGGCCTCCAGGTGGTAGAGGCCGTGGTCGGCGAGCATCACGTCGACCAGCCCGCCGGACCGCTTGACCTCGGTCAGCTCCCGCATCCGGCGCAGGTGGGCGGCGCGCTGGGTGTCCAGGTAGTCCTCGGCCGGGCGGCCCAGCATCAGGGCGAGCACGACCTTGGCGAACAGCACGGTCTGCAGGTGTGGTTCCGGCTCGACCGGCTCGGTCAGCCAGTGCTCCACCTCGGTGGCGCCCCGGTCGGTGATGACGTAGCGCTTGCGGTCGGGGCCGGCGCCGGGCTCGACGTCGCTGACCACCACCTTGCCGTCGCGGGCCAGCCGGCTGAGCGTCGAGTAGACCTGCCCGTAGGGCAGCGGCTTGCCGCGCCCGAAGAAGGTGTCGTAGTCACGCTTCAGGTCGTAGCCGTGGCTCGGTTCGCGTTCGAGCAGGCCGAGCAGGGTCAGGGGAACCGTCATGCAGGCAGACTACACCGGGTGTATACCTCACGTATATAGATAACCCCGGGATCGCAGCGGGTAACGGCAGGACGCACACTTGAGGCATGGACCAGCAGCTCGCGATCTCCGTTCGGGGACTGCGTAAGACGTACGGCGACAACGTCGCGGTGGCCGGGGTGGACCTGGACGTCCACCGGGGCGAGGTGTTCGCCCTGCTCGGCCCGAACGGCGCGGGCAAGACCACCACCGTGGAGATCCTGGAGGGCTACCGCCACCGCGACGCCGGCGAGGTCCGGGTGCTGAGCGTCGACCCGGCCAAGCCGGACGCCGACTGGCGCTCAAGGGTCGGCATCGTGCTCCAGGGCACCGGCGAGTTCGACGAGCTGACCGTCGGCGAGGTGGTCCGGCACTTCTCCGGCTTCTATCCGGACGCCGACGACCCGGCCAAGGTCGTCGAGCGGGTCGGGCTGGGCGCCAAGGCCAAGGCCCGTACGCACACGCTCTCCGGCGGGCAGAAGCGCCGCCTGGACGTGGCGCTGGGCATCATCGGCCGCCCCGAACTGCTCTTCCTCGACGAGCCGACCACCGGCTTCGACCCGGAGGCCCGGCGCGAGTTCTGGGAGCTGATCCGGGACCTCTCCGCCGCCGGCACCACGATCGTGCTCACCACCCACTACCTCGACGAGGCCGAGGCGCTCGCCGACCGGGTCGGCGTGATCGCGGCCGGCCGGGTGGTGGAGGTGGCGCCGCCGAACCGGCTCGGCAACCGGCAGGAGGCGCTGGCGACCGTCTCCTGGCGTACCCCGGACGGGCTGGCGGAGTCGGCGGAGACCGCGACGCCGACGGCGCTGGTGGCCGAGCTGGCCGCGCGCTTCGGCGGCGAGGTTCCCGGCCTCGCGGTGAGCCGGCCGACCCTGGAAGACGTCTACCTGCGAATGATCGGACACCCATGAGCACCACGACGAAGCCGGCGGCCCCGATCGCCGCCGCCGCGCCGGCCCGGCGGCTCGGCCCGGGCGCGCTGGCCCTGCGCCAGGGCCGGCTGGAGATCACCCAGTTCCTGCGCAGCCGGGAGTCCGTCGTGTTCACGATGGGCTTCCCGATCATCATGATCCTGATCTTCGCGGCGATCTTCAGCGACGAGATCGCCCCCGGCGTCAGCTACACGCAATACTTCATCACCGGCATGATCGCCACCGGCCTGATGACGGTGAGCTTCCAGAACCTCGGCATCTGGATCCCGATCGAGCGGGACCGGGGCGTGCTCAAGCGCTACCGGGGCACGCCGATGCCGAAGTGGGTCTGGTTCGCCGGCAAGGTGATCATGGTGGTGGTCATCGGAATCGCCGAGACCGCGCTCCTGCTCGCCGTCTCGGTCGCGCTGTTCGACCTGGACCTGCCGCAGACCGCCGCCACGTGGCTGACGTTCGGCTGGGTCGCGGTTCTCGGCGTCACCGCGTGCACGCTCTGCGGCATCGCCATCTCGTCGCTGGCCCGCACCGCCCGCAGCGGCTCGGCCGTGGTCACCCCGGTCGCGCTGGTGCTCCAGTTCATCTCCGGCGTGTTCTTCGTCTTCACCAGCCTGCCCACCTGGATGCAGCAGGTCGCCGCGCTCTTCCCGCTCAAGTGGATGTGCCAGGGGCTGCGCTCGGTCTTCCTGCCGGACAGCTTCGGCGCCCAGGAGCCGGGCGGCTCGTTCGAGCTGGGCAAGGTGGCGCTGGTGCTCGGCCTGTGGTGCGTGATCGGCCTGATCCTCTGCCTGACCACCTTCCGCTGGACCACCCGCCGCGACGGCTGAGGTGTAAGGAGGGGCCCCCTGTTAACGCCTGGCGGATAGAAGGGGCCCCTTCTCACACTCAGGTGGCACACTCGCCGGCATGGCACGCACGTTGAGCCGGCGCACCCTGCTGACCGCCGGGGGCGCGATCGTCGGCGCCGGGTTGGTCGGCGGTCTGGCCGCTCGGCAACTGTCCGCGCCTCGCCCCGGGCCGGCCCCGGCCCTGCCGGACGCGCCGGCCGGGGACGAGCGGCTGACCCGCATCGCCTCCGGCGCCCGGGGCCGGGAGGTGGACTTCTGGACCGCCGTTCCCGACGGCTACGGCGACGGTCGCGGCCTACCGGTCTGCCTGGTCCTGCACGGCGCCTCGGCCACCCCGCGCGACTTCGGCCGGTTCGGCTTCGCCCGCTTCCTCACCGACGCGGTACGCCGCGGCGCCCCGCCGTTCGCGCTCGCCGGCGCGACCGGTGGCCGGCTCTCCTGGCGCCGGTCCGGTGACGACGACCCGCAACGGATGGTGCGCGAGGAGGTGCCCGCCTGGTGCGCCCGACGCGGCTTCGACAGCAGCCGGCTTGCCGTGTGGGGCTGGTCGATGGGGGGCTTCGGCGCGCTGCTGCTCGCCGAGGCGTACCCGACGTGGCTGCGGATGGCCGCGGCCTTCTCCCCCGCGGTGACCCCCGGCGACGCGGTCTTCACCGGCGTGGACGAGCTGCGCGGGACCCCGGTCGGACTGTGGTGCGGCCGGCAGGACAACTTCCTGAAGGACGTGCGTGCGCTGGCCCGGGTGCTGCCGGAACGCCCGGTACGCGCCGCCTGGGCCGACGGGCGGCACAACTTCGGCTACTGGGGCACCGTCATCCCGGACGCGTTCGCGCTGCTCGGCGCCGCGCTCACCCCGCCCCGGACGTGAGCCGTCCAGGGCGGGGCGGTCGGCACGGTCAGTACGAGTAGAAGCCCTGCCCGGTCTTGCGGCCCAGGTCGCCGGCGGTGGCCATGCGCTGGAGCAGCTCCGGCGGGAAGAACTTCTCGTCGGCGGTGTCGGTGTAGATGTTGCGGGTGGCGTTGAGCAGCACGTCCACGCCGGTCAGGTCGACAGTGGCCAGCGGGCCCATGGCGTGCCCGAAGCCCAGCTTGCAGGCGGTGTCCAGGTCCTCGGCGGAGATCACGCCGGACTCGACCAGCTTGACCGCCTCCATCGCCAGCGCGCAGATCAGCCGGGTGGTGACGAAACCGGCGATGTCCCGGTTGACCACCACGACGGTCTTGCCGATCTCCTCGGCGAACGCGCGGACGGTGTCCATCGTCGCGTCGCTGGTCTTGTAGCCCCGGACCAGCTCGCAGAGCTTCATCATCGGCACCGGCGAGAAGAAGTGGGTGCCGACCACCGACTCCGGCCGCTGCGTGGCGGTGGCGATCTGGGTGACCGGGATGGCCGAGGTGTTGGTGGCCAGCACCGCGTCCGCCTTGCAGATCTTGTCCAGCGCGCGGAACACCTCGTGCTTGATCTCGATCTTCTCGAAGACCGCCTCGACCACGATGTCCGCGTCCGCCGCCGCCTCCAGCTCGGTCGTCGGGGTGATCCGGGCCAGCGTCGCCTCGACGTCGGACTCCTCGATCTTCCCCTTCTCGGCGAACTTCGCCAGCGACTTCCGGATGCCGTCGACGCCCCGCCCGGTGGCCGCGTCGTCGACGTCGCGCAGCGTCACCTGCCAGCCCGCCTGCGCCGCCACCTGGGCGATGCCCGAGCCCATCAGCCCGGCACCGACGACCGCGAGTCGACCCGCCATCTGCTTCTCCCTCGCCCCTGTTCTCGACTGTCCTGGAGAACCCTACTTAACGAGGGATAAGGACCGTCAGATGGCCAGGTCGGGTTCCTCCGGCGCGGTGCCCCGCTCCACCTCGACGCCGAGCGCCCGCAGGTCCGCGACGAAGTCCGGGTAGCCCCGGTCGACGTGGTGCACGTGCGAGACCTCGGTGACGCCGTCGGCGCAGAGCCCGGCGATGATCAGGCCCGCGCCGGCCCGGATGTCGGTGGCGCGCACCGGGGCGCCGGAGAGCCGCTCCCGCCCGCACACCAGCGCGTGGTGACCGTCGGTACGGATCTCCGCGCCGAGCCGCATCATCTCGTTGGCGAACATGAACCGGCCGTCGAAGATGTTCTCGGTGATCAGGGAGCCGCCGTCGCTGACCGCGGCCAGCCCGATCGCCATCGGCAGCAGGTCGGTGGCGAAGCCCGGGTAGGGCAGCGTCACCACGTCGACGGCCGCCGGCCGGTCGTCCATCCGTACCCGGAAGGCGTCGCCGCGGGTCTCCACCAGGCCGCCGGCCGAGACCAGCTTGTCCAGCGCGACCTCCAGGTAGGCCGGGTCGAGGCCGGTCACTGTCACGTCGCCCCGGGTCATCGCCGCGGCGAACGCCCAGGTGCCGGCGACGATCCGGTCGCCCACCGTGGCGTGCCGGACCGGGTGCAGCTCCGGCACGCCGACGATGTGCAGGGTCGAGGTGCCGGCGCCGGAGATCCGCGCGCCCATCCGGCTCAGCATGGCGCAGATGTCGACGATCTCCGGTTCCCGGGCCGCGTTGTCGATGGTCGTGCCGCCGCGGGCCAGCACCGCCGCCATCACCAGGTTCTCGGTCGCGCCGACGCTCGGGAAATCCAGCACGATGTCCGCGCCGTGCAGGCCGTCGGGTGCCTCGGCGATGACGAAGCCGTGCTCGCCGGAGATCTCCGCGCCCATCCGGGCCAGCCCGGCGATGTGCATGTCCAGGCCGCGCGAGCCAATCGCGTCGCCGCCCGGGTGGGCCACCCGCACGTGGCCGCGCCGGGCCAGCAGCGGGCCGAGCACGCAGATCGACGCGCGCAGCCGACGGACCAGGTCGTAGTCGGCCTCCGCGCCGGGCCGCTCCGGCACGTCGATGACGACCGAGCGGGACCGTTCCCGGCCGCCGCCGGCAACCATCGGATCGACCGGGTCGTCCGGGCCGAAGCGGACGCCGCAGCCGAGCCGCCGCAGCACCTCGCCCATGATCGCGATGTCGGTGATCCGGGGCACGTTGGTGATCACGCTGCGGCCGGGCGCGAGCAGCGCGGCGGCCATCAGCTTCAACGCCGAGTTCTTCGCGCCCACCACGTGCACCGTGCCGGCCAGCCGGGCGTTCCCGCCCACCCGGATGACGTCGACGTCGCTGAGCGCCGGGTCGCCGGCGTCACCCGGCCCCACCGCGGTCGGCCGGTCCGGCCGCACCGGGATGGTCAGGTCCGGTATCCGTAGGCTGTGCGTCATGGCCGTCCACCTCACGCGCATCTACACCAAGGCCGGCGACGCCGGCATGACCAGGCTGAGCAACAACGAGCAGGTGCCGAAGACCGATCCGCGGATCGCCGCGTACGCGGACGTGGACGAGTGCAACGCCTCGATCGGCGTGGCGCTCGCCCTCGGGCAGCTCCCCGACGAGCTGCGGACCGTGCTGGAATCCGTGCAGAACGACATGTTCGACGTCGGCGCGGACCTGGCGACGCCGGTGGAGCCGGACCCGAAGTATCCGCCGCTGCGGGTCACCGAGGAGTACGTCGAGCGCCTGGAAGGCTGGTGCGACGAGTTCAACGCGCGCCTGAGCAAGCTCGACTCCTTCATCCTCCCCGGCGGCACCGCGGGCGCGGCACTGCTGCACGTGGCACGGACGACCGCCCGGCGCGCCGAGCGTGCGGCATGGGCGCTGGTCACCCACGACCCCGATCGGACCAGCACCCTCCCGGCGAAGTATCTCAACCGGCTCTCCGACCTGCTCTTCATCCTGTCAAGAACGGCCAATCCCGGTGGAGATGTGCTATGGGTGCCGGGCGGTAAGCGCTGACCGTCGGCGGCCTGCACCACGTGGAGGTGTGGGTACCCGACCTGGCGGCGGCCAGACGTGCCTGGGGCTGGCTTCTCGGCGAGTTGGGCTGGACGCCGTACCAGGACTGGCCGGCCGGCGTCTCCTGGCGGCACGGGCCCACCTACCTGGTGCTGGAGGAGTCGCCGGCGCTCACCGGCCGGGCCCACGACCGGTGCGCGCCGGGCCTCAACCACCTGGCCTTCCACGCCGGTCCACCGGCCGCCGTCGACCGCCTGACCGCCGCCGCCCCGGCGCACGGCTGGGCGCTGCTCTTCGGCGACCGGCACCCGCACGCCGGCGGCCCGGACAGCTACGCCGCCTATCTCACCGACAACCAGGGGTACGAGGTCGAACTGGTTGCCGAGACCGGCTGAGCGGCGGTCGGGGGCAGCCGCCTCCGGCCGTGCCGGGCAGCCGGCCGACCTGTCTCGGTCGTTCGACCGGTGCTGACCCCGGCCGACCTGCTCCGGTCGTTCGACCGGTGCCGCCGGTGCCGGCTGAGACGCGGGGTCAGCACCGGTCGGCCGCGCCGCGCCGGACGGGGGCGGTCCGGCCCTCGCCCGGGCGTCGCGCACCGGCCGGGCGACGGACCGGCCGGAGGCGGGCCGGGACCGGACCCGCGCAGGCCCGGCGGGCGGCGCGCCGTCGGCGTACCCGGAGGCGCCGGAACCCGGCCGCGAGGGCGACCGCCGCCACCACCGCCACCCCGGCGGCGGCCGGCAGCCCGGACGGCAGGCCGCCGGCGGCCCAGCCGACCAGCACCGTGCCGGGCACCCAGACCGCCACCGCCGCGCCGTCGGCGAGCACGAACCGGCGGTACGGCAGCCCGGCCGCGCCGGCCACCCGGGGCACCAGCGTGCGGGCGAACGCGGTCCAGCGGCCGAGCAGCACCGCGGTCCCGCCGCGGGCGGCGACCAGGTCCTCGGCCCACTGCCAGCGCCGCTCCCCCACCCACCGGCCCAACGCCCCCCGGCGGAGCCGGGGACCCAGCAGCCGCCCCTCCAGGTAGCCGAACTGGTCGCCGACGAACGCGGCTGCGGTCGTCACCGCCAGTGCGACTCCCAGGTCGACGTGGCCGGCGCGGGCCAGCAACCCGACCGTCAGCATGGTGGTCGCCGCCGGCAGCACCACGCCGACCAGCAGCCCCACCTCGCCGGCCAGCACCGCCGCGACCAGCAGCACGAGGTTCGGCGGCAGCGCGTCGAGCCGGTCCACCACGGAGTCCAGGAAGGTCATGCTCCCAGCGTCGCGCCCGGGCGGGACGGTGACGTCCTGCCCGTGGCCGGGGCGGGTCCTCCGAGTGGCCGCCCGCCGCCCTAGGGTCCCCCCGGACCCGGCACCGGGTTGAACCCGTCGTCGACCAGGCCGAGCCGGTGCGCCACCACCGCGGCCTGGACCCGGTTGCGCAGTTCCAGCTTCTCCATGGCGGCCGAGACGTGCGTCTTGACGGTGGTCACCCCGAGGTGCAGCCGGGCCCCGATCTCGGCGTTCGACAGGCCCGCGCCGACCAGCGCCAGCACCTCCCGCTCGCGCGGGCTGAGCTGACCGAGCCCGGCGGCGGCCGGGTCGGTGGCCCGGTCCCGGTCGTGGGCGGTCAGCGCCCGGCGCAGCACGCGCGCCAGCACCGACGGCGCGAGCAGCGGCTCACCCCGGGCCGCCCGCCGCACGGCGTCCACCAACTCCTCGGGAGCGCCATCCTTCACCAGGTAGCCCTGGGCGCCGGCGCCCAGCGCGCCGTAGACGTTGACGTCGTCGGCGAACGTGGTCAGCACCAGCACCCGGGCCGCCGGTTGCTGCCGCAGGATCCGCCGGGTCGCCTCGATGCCGTCCAGCCGGGGCATCCGCAGGTCCATCAGGATCACGTCCGGCCGCAGCCGCTCGGCGAGCCGGACCGCCTCGTGGCCGTCGCCCGCCTCGCCCACCACCTCGAACCCACCCGCCGTCCGCAGCACCAGGGCCACCCCGGCCCGGACGAGCGCCTGGTCGTCGACCACCAGCACCCTGATCATTCGTTCTCCCTGATCGGCAGCCGAACCCGCACCCGCCAGCCGCCTCCGTCGGTGGCGCCCGCGACGAGCGTGCCACCCAGCAGGCCGACCCGCTCCCGCATCCCCCGCAGACCGTGTCCGGAGGCGGGCAACCGGGTACGCGGGCGGGCCGGGCCGCTGTCCAGCACCTCGACCAGCAGGGCGCCGCCGGCCACCTCGACGTCGACCGAGACGATCGTGCCCGGCCCGGCGTGCTTCAGGCTGTTGGTCAACGCCTCCTGGACCACCCGGGCCGCCGTGGTCCCGACCACCAACGGCACCCGGTGCAGCGCCCCCGGCATGCGCACCTGCACCGCCAGCCCGGCCTCCCGGACCCGGCGGGCCGCGTCCCGGATCACCTGCTCCGGCTCGACCTGCGACTCCGCCGGGTCCACCGCGTCCGGGTCGCGGAGCACCTCCAACAGGTCGCGCAGCTCGTCCAGCACCTGCCCGGCGGTGTCCCGCAGCTCCCCGAGCGCCAGCACCGCCTCCTCGGGGCGCCCGGTGTGCTGCACCGCGTACCGGGCCGCGCCGGCGCGCAGGGCGATCGCCGCGACGTGGTGGGCGACGATGTCGTGCAGGTCCCGGGCGATGGCGGTCCGCTCGGTCAGCCGCACCATCCGCGCCTCGGCCGCGCGTCGCTCCTCCGCCTCCCGGGCCCGCTCCTCGGCCGCGGCCGCGGCCTGACGTACCCCGCCGAGGTAGCGGCCGAAGGCCACCGGCGCGGCGGCGACCCCGGCGAGCATCACCGCCCGCAGCACCCCGACACCACCGCGCAGGACCTCCGTGTTGCCCGGGTCGATCACGTTGAGCAGCGTCGCCGTCAGAAGCAACACGTACCCGACGGCGGTGCCGACCCAGCCCGACCGGTACGCGACGTAGCCCAACGCGACCGCGGCGGCGAACTGGGCGGTGTCCGCGCCGGTCACCGTCACCGCGTCGGCAACGATCAGCACCGCCGACGTGAACAGCAGCACTGGCCACGGCCACCGCCGCACACCCACCAGCGCGAGGCCGGCGAGCACCGCGAAGACCCCGGCCCACGTCTCGCGGGGAATGCCGGGGATGACGATGCGGGTGCCGATCAACCCCAGGGCGGCCGTGCCGAACCCGAGCAGCAGCTCGGGCCACCGAATCCACCGCCCGCTGCCCACCCGGCCACCATACGGATCCGGGCGGACCGGACGACCCTCCCTCAAGCCGGTGCCCCTCCTCCGACTGGCCGGTGTACCGGCTCGCCGCACGAGATCCGCGCGGCCGCCGCCCGCCTAGCGTCGATGGACGTGATCAGCGACGCTCCCGCCTTCCTCGGCCAGTTCGCCCGCCACCCGTTCGCCACCGACGCGGTGCTGCCCAGCGGAACGGTCCTCGCCCGAGACATCACCGCCGCCGTGCCCCGCACCGGGCATCCGCTGGTGGTGGAACTCGGCCCCGGCACCGGCGCGTTCACCCGGGCCGTCCAGCGGCGGCTGGCCGGACGCGGGCACCACCTGGCGGTCGAACTCAACCCGACCTTCGCCGCCGCCCTGGCCCGCCGGCACCCGGCCGTGGACGTGGTACGCGCCGACGCCGCGACCCTCGACCGGGTGCTCGCCGACCGGCACCTGCCGCCCGCCGACGTCGTGGTGAGCGGACTGCCCTGGGCGGCGTTCGGCGGCGGGCGGCAGATCGCCGTCCTCGACGCGGTGCTGCGGTCGCTCCGGCCGGGCGGGGCGTTCACCACATTCGCGTACCGGCACGCGTCGACGACCCGGCCCGCCCGCCGCTTCCGGCGACTGCTGAACGGGTCGTTCGAGGAGGTGACGATCGGGCGGACGGTCTGGGCCAACCTGCCGCCGGCCCTGGTCTACCACTGCCGCCGGCCCTGGTCTACCACTGTCGCCGGCCGGTGAGCCGCTGAAGGCCGGCACCCCGTGGTTCGGGGTGCCGGCCTTCGTGGTGCTGCTTACTTGGTCCAGTGCTGGTTGACGAGGTCGGTGGCCTGCTTCTCCCACTGCGCGTAGGCGTCCGGGTACGCGCTGACCTGGACGGTCTGGGCGGCCTGGGTGAGGGGCATGTCCTGCCAGCCGTCGACCTGCTTCAGCCCCTTGAGGAAAGCCAGGGTGGAGTACTCGGGGTCGGTGATCTGCTCCGGGCTGCCCCACCCGCTCGACGGGCGCTGCTGGAACAGGCCCAGCGAGTCGTGGTCATTGCGGTCGCCGAGGTGGCCGAGGTTCTCCAGCTTCGACTCCTGCAGGGCGGTGGCGATCGAGACGACCGCGGCCCCGCTCGGGCAGCCCGGCCTTCTTCGTCGCCGCGATGATCGCCTTGACGTTAGCGGTCTGCTCGTCGTTCAGGCCGATGGTGGACTGCTCACCCTGCACCGCCGCGGCCGTCACCGGCTTGGCGGCGGCGTGGGCGGGGGTGTCGGCGTGGGCGGCGATCGGACCGGCGAACACACCACCGGTGAAGGCCAGACCAGCAACACCCAGAATGCTCTTCCGCAGGATCGTGTTCATGAGGGGGGCTCCATTCGGGGGTCAACACACCCTCCGCGGGGGACGCGGGGTGTGGGCACCGTCAGGCGCTCATAAGATCAAGGAGGGTTCCGGCGTGCTCGCGGAGCGCGGGGGGCTCGTCGCGGTGCCGGGAGTGTGTGTAACGACCGGGCGGCCACCGTCATTCCCGGGGGCCTGCGGGTCGGCTGGCGCGGGGTGCGCTTGCCTTCCTCGGTCGTTCACCCGGTTACAACGCCCCGCCCCCGCCGACGATTCCGCCGCCAGCGTGCCACCCACCACCACCGAACCAGACATCCCACCCAGCCAGGCAGATACCACCGCACCACCCCGCCCGGTCCGGCCCGCCGAGTGGCACACCATGGGTGCATCCCAGCCCCGGAGACACCCACCACGTTCCACCCACCGGCCCACCGAGGCATCACTGGAGCGCCATGGGTGTCACAGTTCCTGGCTGACACCCACCGCGTTCCACCCCACCAGCGCGTCGAGGCGTGACTGGAACATCCTGGGGTGTCAAGCTCCGCGGGCTCCCGCCGCCGAGTGGCCGGAACCGGTAGATCCCCGCCGAGCGGACCAGCCCCGCATCGCCGGTCTTGCAGGTGCGAGAGGCCGGGCCCGTTGGGGTGCGGCGGGGCGGCAACTACCCGATCGACGCGAGGGGGGTCAGGCGGCGGGCCAGTCCTGGGAGGCCATACGCGGCGAGACCGCCCCCGGAGGGGCGGCCTCGAGCCAGGAGAGGAAGCCGGTCACCGTGGACCGCGCCATGGCGATCTCGACCGGAGCATGGTCGCTGGTGCAGCGCAGGATCACCCAGTCGGCCGGCATGGACAGGCGCTCCTGCCCCTCGGGCAGCCGCCGACGCTCCACGGCCAGCCCCTTGCGGGAGAGGACCCGCTTGGGGCGCAACGCGAAGCTGAACATGCGGTACCAGCGGAGCTGGTCGCCGGCGAAGCGACCGAAGCCGGGCGACCAGCCGCGCCCGTCGAGCATGGTGGTCACCCGAACGCTCAGCCGGATGATGCCCCCGCTACGGGTGAACAGGGCCCGCCGGATGAAGAGGATCAGGAGCGCGACGAGGACGACCGCGACGCCGATTCCGATCCCTTCCACGATCTCCATCGGCGGGTCGGCTCAGCGGGCCGGAGTGGCCGGGGTGGCGCTCTCGGCCAGGACGGTCACGCCCTCGCCGGTCACCGACAGGAAGCCGCCGGCGACGTCGTAGGCGACCTGCTGCCCGCCGGCCTGCTTGATGCGGACCTGGCTGGGCTCCGCGAGCTGGCCGAGCAACGGCGCGTGCCCCGGCAGCACACCGAGCTCACCCTCGGTCGTCCGGGCGACGACCATCTCGGCCTCACCGGTCCAGACCTTCTCCTCGACGGCTACGAGCTCGACGTGAAGCTGCTGTGCCACGCTGTCTCCTTGCTGCGGCGGCGGATTGCCGAAAGTCTAGTCGCGCGCTCGTCGCCCACCCAAGGCGGGTGGTGAGAGCCGGACCACGACGTCCCGCACCTCGCTCAGGCTACTGGGTCTTCTGCTTGAAGTCGGGGTGCTCCAGCAGGAAGCCGTCCAACTGGTCGGAGCGCAGCGCGGCGAAGAAGTCGTCGGACGGGGCGAGCAGTTCCTCGCCCCGGTAGGCGCTGCCCTGACCGATCGGCGCGCCCGGCAACTTGATCGTCTCGATCGCGTCGGGACGGATGTCCTTCAGCGCGAGCCCGAAGTCGACAACGCTGTTGCCCCGGCCGTTGAAGATCAGCGACTGCCCGGCCGCGCGCAGCACCCGGTCCAGCTTGACCGGGTTGGTCACCACGTCCGCGCTGAACGCCTGACTCACCATCGCCTTGACGAACTGCTGCTGGTGCCGCTGCCGGCCGTAGTCCGCGTCCGGCACGCCGTTCTTCGGGTAGCGCTGCCGGACATAGTCCAGCGCCTGCCAGCCGTTGAGGTGGGCGTTGCCCTTCTCGTAGCGGGCCTGTGGGCCGAGGTAGCCCCCGCCCCCGGGCCGGAGCTGGCGCGCCGTGCCGTCCGGCTTGAGGTGTTCGGACTTCACATCGCGCTCGATGTACATGTCGACGCCGCCCATGGCGTCGACGATCTTCTTGAACCCGCTGAAGTTGATGATCGCGCCGGCGTCGAAACGCTTGATGCCGGTGACCCCCTGGACCGTCCTGGCGAGCAGCTCGAAGCCCTGGGCGGCGCTCGGGTCCTTGCCCGGCACGTTGCTGCCGTGCGACATGGCGGCGTTGATCCGGTCGGTCCCGCCGCGGTAGTCGGCCTTGGGAAAGGCCGGGATCTCGACCCGCAGGTCACGCGGGAGCGAGAAGAGATAGGCGCGGTCCATGCCGGCCGGCACGTGCAGAATCATGATCGAGTCGGAGAGCGGCCGGGTCCTCGGGTTGCGGGGGTCGATGCCGACCAGCAGGATGTTGAGCGGTCCCTTGATGTCGCTCTTCTTCTCGGTGGCGCCGGCGGCCTGGTCGCCGAAGAGGTCGCCCTTGCCGACCGCTCCCTCGTAGCGCGCGACGAGCGTGTGGTAGCCCACCAGCACCGAGCCGCTGAGCACCACCATGACGATGCCGAGGATGGTGCAGACCCGGGCCCACCGGGGCACGCCACGCCACATGGACCGCTTGCCGCGATCCGTGCCGCCCTTACCCACGAGCATCTCCAATCGTCGCGCCCACGAAGAAGAGACGGCCGCGGGGGTCCGTTCCGTTGCAGAGATCAACGGTCGCGATGCGAAATCGTGTCACGAACGGTACCGCGCCGGCTGTCGAACCGCCTGCCGGCGAACCGGGCGTCCGGTACGTGGGCGGCCCGGAACAGGCGAAGGCCGCCCCGACGAGATGTCGGGGCGGCCTTCGTGGTGTGAGCGGGGTCTCAGCCCTCCTCGCCCATCAGCTCCTCGGCCTTGGCCTTGAGGTCCTCCAGGCCGCCGCACATGAAGAACGCCTGCTCCGGGAAGTGGTCGAACTCCCCCTCGCTGATCCGGCGGAAGGCGTCGATGGTCTCCGAGATCGGGACCGTCGAGCCGGGGACGCCGGTGAACTGCTCCGCGGCGTAGGTGTTCTGCGAGAGGAACCGCTCGATCCGGCGGGCGCGGCCGACGGTGAGCTTGTCCTCCTCGGAGAGCTCCTCGATGCCCAGGATGGCGATGATGTCCTGCAGGTCCTTGTAGCGCTGCAGGATCCGCTTCACCTCGGTGGCGACGGCGAAGTGGTCCTCGCCGACGAACTCCGGGGCGAGGATCCGGGACGAGGACGCCAGCGGGTCCACGGCCGGGTAGATGCCCTTGTCGGAGATCGACCGCTCCAGGTTGGTGGTCGCGTCGAGGTGGGCGAACGTGGTGGCCGGCGCCGGGTCGGTGTAGTCGTCGGCGGGCACGTAGATCGCCTGCATCGAGGTGATGGCCTGGCCCCGGACGGAGGTGATCCGCTCCTGGAGCTCGCCCATCTCGTCGGCCAGGGTCGGCTGGTAACCCACGGCGCTCGGCATGCGGCCGAGCAGCGTGGAGACCTCGGAGCCGGCCTGGGTGAAGCGGAAGATGTTGTCGATGAAGAGCAGCACCTCCTGCTTCTTCACGTCGCGGAAGTATTCCGCCATGGTGAGCGCGGAGAGCGCGACCCGCAGGCGGGTGCCCGGCGGCTCGTCCATCTGGCCGTAGACCAGCGCGGTCTTGTCGATGACGCCGGACTCGGTCATCTCGGCGATGAGGTCGTTGCCCTCGCGGGTGCGCTCACCCACGCCGGCGAAGACCGAGGTACCACCGAAGTTCCGGGCCACCCGGGTGATCATCTCCTGGATGAGCACCGTCTTGCCCACGCCCGCGCCGCCGAACAGGCCGATCTTGCCGCCCTTGACGTACGGGGCGAGCAGGTCGATCACCTTGATGCCGGTCTCCAGCATCTCGGTCTTCGGCTCCAGGTCGGCGAAGGCCGGGGCCTTGCGGTGGATGCCCCACCGGTCGTCGGCCTGGATGGTCTCGCCCTCGGCGAGGTTGAGGCACTCCCCGATCGCGTTGAACACGTGGCCCTTGACCGCGTCGCCCACCGGCACGCTGATCGGCGCACCGGTGTCGCGGACGTCGGCGCCCCGGACCAGGCCGTCGGTCGGCTGCATCGAGATGGCGCGGACCAGGTTGTCACCCAGGTGCTGGGCGACCTCCAGGGTCAGCGTCTTCTCACCACCGGAGAGCGTCACGTCGACGTGCAGGGCGTTGAACAGGTCCGGCATGGCGTCGCGCGGAAACTCGGCGTCGACGACCGGGCCGATGACCCGGACCACGCGACCCGTGGCCGTCTTGGTCTCAACTGCGGATACAGTCATCACACTTCACTTCCCGACGCGGCCAGCGCGTTCGCGCCGCCGACGATCTCACTGATCTCCTGGGTGATCCCGGCCTGACGGGCCGAGTTCATCTCACGCGTGTACTTCTCGATCATCTCTTCGGCGTTGTCGGTGGCGCTCTTCATCGCCCGCCGACGGGCGGCCGACTCACTCGCCGCCGACTCCAGCAACGCCGCGTAGATCCGCGTGTTGATGTACTTCGGCAGCAGCGCGTCGAGCAACGACTCCGGCTCCGGCTCGAACTCGTACGCCGGCAGCAGACCCTCGGACCGCGGCCGGTCCTCGACCTCCATCGGCCCGATGATCCGGGTGACCGGGTTCTGCGTCATCAGGGACTTGAACTCGGTGTAGACGATGTGCAGCTCGTCCACGCCGAGAATCCCGTCCGCGCCGGCGTTGCCGTCGGTGTCGTCCGCGCCGGCGGTGAACGCCTTGATCAGCGTCTCACCCACCTCGCGGGCGTCGTCGAACGACGGCTGCTCGGAGAAGCCCGTCCAGCTGCCGGCGATCTCGCGGTTGCGGAACCGGTAGTACGCCACGCCCTTGCGGCCGATGACGTAGAGCACCGGCTCCTTGCCGTCGGCGCGCAGCCGGGCGATCAGCGACTCGGCGGTGCGGATCGCGTTCGAGCTGTACCCGCCGGCCAGACCGCGGTCGGCCGTGACCAGCAGGACGCCCGCCCGCCGTACCCGCTCACGGGAGGTGAGCAGCGGGTGGTCGATCCGCGCGTTCGAGGCCAGCGCCGTCAGCACGCCGGTGATCGCCTCGGCGTACGGCAGCGAGGCCGCCACCTTGGCCTGGGCCTTGGCGATACGGCTCGTCGCGACGAGCTCCATCGCCTTGGTGATCTTCTTCATCCCCTTGGCGGAACGGATCCGCTGTCGGAGAACGCGTACCTGGGCGGCCATCGGATCAGCTCTCGGCCGGGCGGTCGGTGGTGCCGTCGCGGAAGCGGGTCACCGTCTCGCGGGTCTGGTCGCCCTCCAGCGGCTCGGCCGGGGCCTCGTTGATCCGGACCTCGTCCTCCTTGCCCAGGAAGACCTGCTTGAACTCGGTGATCGCCGAGTCCAGCGAGGAGATGATGTCGTCGCCCCACTTGTTGTCCGCGATCGAGGCCAGCACGCCCTCGTGCTTGTGCCGGAGGTACTGGAGGAACTCCGACTCGAAGCGGCGGACCTCGCCGACCGGGACGTCGTCGAGCTTGCCCTCGGTGCCGGCCCACACGGAGACGACCTGCTCGTTGACCGGGTAGGGAGAGTAGTTCGGCTGCTTGAGCAGCTCGACCAGCCGGGCGCCACGGTTGAGCTGGTTCTGCGAGGCGCGGTCCAGGTCGGAGGCGAAGGCGGCGAACGCCTCCAGCTCACGGAACTGGGCCAGGTTGAGCCGCAGCGAACCGGCGACCTTCTTCATCGGCTTCACCTGCGCGGCGCCACCGACCCGGGAGACCGAGGTGCCGACGTTGATCGCCGGCCGGACGCCCTGGTTGAACAGGTCGGTCTCGAGGAAGATCTGGCCGTCGGTGATCGAGATGACGTTGGTCGGGATGAACGCCGAGATGTCGTTCGCCTTGGTCTCGATGATCGGCAGGCCGGTCATCGAGCCGCCACCCAGCTCGTCGGAGAGCTTCGCGCAGCGCTCCAGCAGGCGGGAGTGCAGGTAGAAGACGTCACCCGGGTAGGCCTCACGGCCCGGCGGGCGGCGCAGCAGCAGCGACACGGCCCGGTACGCCTCGGCCTGCTTGCTCAGGTCGTCGAAGACGATCAGGACGTGCTTGCCGCCGTACATCCAGTGCTGGCCGATGGACGAGCCGGTGTAGGGCGCGAGGTACTTGAAGCCGGCCGGGTCGGAGGCCGGGGAGGCGACGATGGTGGTGTATTCCATCGCGCCGGCCTCCTCAAGCGTCCCCTTGATGGAGGCGATGGTGGAGGCCTTCTGGCCGATCGCGACGTAGATGCAGCGGACCTGCTTCGTCGGGTCGCCGGAGCGCCAGTTGTCCCGCTGGTTGAGGATGGCGTCAAGCGCGACCGTGGTCTTGCCGGTCTTCCGGTCGCCGATGATCAGCTGGCGCTGGCCGCGGCCGATCGGGGTCATCGCGTCGACGGCCTTGATGCCGGTCTGCAGCGGCTCGGAGACCGACTGCCGGGCCATCACGTTCGGGGCCTGCAACTCCAGCTCGCGGTAGCCCTCGTTGGCGATGTCGCCGATGGCGTCGATCGGCTCGCCGAGCGCGTTGACCACGCGGCCGAGGAACGCGTCACCGACCGGCACGGAGAGCACCCGGCCGGTGCGCTTGACGCGCTGACCCTCTTCGATCCCGCCGAAGTCACCGAGGACGACGACACCGATCTCCCGGACGTCGAGGTTCAGCGCCACGCCGAGCGTGCCGTCCTCGAACTCCAGGAGCTCGTTGGTCATGGTCGAGGGGAGACCCTCGACGTGGGCGATGCCGTCGCCGGCGTCGGCGACGGTGCCGACCTCCTCACGGGAGACGTCGGCCGTGTAGGAGGAGACGTAGCGCTCCAGGGCGCCGCGGATCTCCTCCGTCGAGATGGTCAGCTCGGCCATCCTCTGCTTCCTTAAAGTTCAGGGGCCCGGGATACCTAGTACCGACCGGTCCGATGGCGTCGAATCAGGGCTGCTAAGACGCTGGTCAGCGCTTCGCGAGCGCGTTACGGGTCTCGTTGAGGCGGCGCAGGACGGTGCCGTCGTACAGGTCGGAGCCGACCCGTACGCGCACCCCGCCGAGCACGTCGGGGTCGACCGTCTGCTTGACGGACACCTCCCGACCGTACATCTCGGTGAGGCGGGCACCGAGGCGTCGCTCCTCCTCGTCGGTCAGCGGAGCCGCCACGGTCACGTACGCGACCTGACGGTCCCGCCGGTCGGCCGCCAGCTCGACCAGCCGGGTGAGCGCCCCGACGAAGGAGCGTCCCCCGAAGCCGGCGAGCGCGGCCTCGACGAGTCGGACGGTGACCGGCCGGGCCTTGCCGTCGAGCAGCGCGCCGGTGAGGCCGGCCCGCCGCTCGGCCGGGGCCATCGGGTCGGAGAGCGCGTTGGACAGCTCGACGGAGCCGGTGACGACCTGCCCGAAGCGGAACAGCTCGTCCTCGACCTCGCCCAGCTCGCCGGCGGAGTCGGCGCTCGCCAGGAGCGCCTCCACACCCAGCCGCTCGACGCCGTCGAGCAGTTCCGACGGTGCCGACCAGCGGCCCGAGACCAGCGCGGTGAGCAGGTCGAGCGCGTCCGCGCCGACCTTGCCGCTCAGGATCCCGGTGAGCAGCGCGGACCGGTCCTCGCCGGAGCGGGCCGGGTCGGAGAGCGCCCGGCGCAGCCGCGGCTCGCGCCGCAGCAGGGCGGCGACGGAGAGGACGTCGTCGGCGGTGGCGGCCACCGCCGACGGCTCCGCGCCGCGGACGTACGCGTCGAGGCGCTCGACCCCGGCGGCGTACGACTCCCGGCTGGCGGCCTGCATCAGCGGGCCCCCGTGCTCTCGAGACCGTTCAGGAACCGGTCGACGGTGCCCTTGCGACGCGCCTCGTCGGCCAGCGACTCACCGACGATCTTGCTGGCCAGGTCCACCGCGATGGTGCCCATCTCGGTGCGCAGCTCGCGCACGATGGTGGCCCGCTCGGCCTGGAGCTGCTCCTTGCCGGCGGCGATGACCCGGTCGGACTCCTCGCGCGCCTTGGCGAGGATGTCCTGACGGATGCCCTCGGCGTCGGCCCGGGCGTCGTCGCGGATCCGGGCGGCGTCGGTGCGTGCCTCGGCGAGCTGGGCCCGATATTGCTCGAGGAGCTGGTTCGCCTCGGCCTGCGCGGCCTCGGCGCGCTTGATGCCGCCCTCGATCGCGTCCACCCGGGCCTGGAACGTCTGCTCCATGCGCGGGAAGACGAACTTCATCAGCACGAAGCAGAGGACACCGAAGGCGACCAGCCCGACCACGATCTCCTCAGTGACGGGGATGATCGGGTTGTGGGTCGTCTCACCACCCTCAGCGGCGAGGAAGAACATGGATGACCTCCCGGTCGAAGGGGGGCTGGATTAGAGCTGGCCCTGCCAGATGAAGCCGAACGCGATGCCCAGCAGCGCCAGCGCCTCGATGACGGCGAAGCCGATCCAGACGTAGGGAAGGGTCATCCGGGACGACTCCGGCTGGCGGGCGGTCGACTGGATGTAGGCCGAGAAGACCAGGCCAACGCCGATGCCCGGGCCGATGGCCGCGAGACCGTAGCCGATGGCGGCGGTGCTGCCCTCTACCGCGGCGTAGATGTCCATTGGTTGGTTCCTCCTGGGTATCACGCGTGACGGTCACGCGGGACGACAACGGTTGGTGCGAAAGAACGGATCAGTGCTCGTCGGCGAGGGCGCCCTGCACGTAGCTGGCGGTCAGCACCGTGAAGACGTACGCCTGCAGACAGATCACCAGGAACTCGAGGAAGGTCAGCGCGACCGTCATGGTCCAGGACAGCACCGACACCGGCGCCAGCCAGGCGTTGGCGCTGATCATGGCGAACCCGCCGAGCGTGAAGACCAGCAGGAGCATGTGGCCGGCGAACATGTTCGCGAAGAGACGGACGGCCAGCGAGAACGGCCGGACGATGAAGGTCGAGAAGAGCTCGATCGGGATCAGCAGCGGCAGGATGAACCAGGGCGCCGGCGGGACCAGAGAGTTCTTGAAGTACTTCACGAAGCCGTGGTGCCGGATGCCGACGTAGTTGAACATCACGTAGCTGATCACGGCGAGGAAGGCCGGGAACGCGATGTGCGAGTTCGGCGAGATCTGGAAGAACGGCACGATCGCGAAGAAGTTCGTCAGCAGGATGAAGCAGAAGAGCGTGGTGAAGTAGGGAGCGAACCGCACCCCCGCGTGCCCGATCATGTCCACCGCGATGTTGTTCCGCACGAAGCCGTAGATCGACTCGGCGAACCACTGCTTCTTGGTGGGGACCAGCTGCGGGTTCCGGTAGCTGACCAGGAAGAAAATGATCAAGATCCCGACGGCGACCCACACCATCGCCGTGATCTTGGTGAACCAGTACGAGTTCTCCGCACCCCAGGGCAGGATGCTGGGCAGGTAGAAGTCCCCCACGCTCGGTGGGAATTCCGCCTGGCCCTGAGCCAGGACGTTCGCCTGTCCGAACACCGCGTCCCTTCCTAAGTAGGCGTGCCCAGCCGGCGGACGACCAGGATGATGCCCCCGGCCATGCCGAGCACGACCCCGATGCCGGTGGCGACGCCGCCGGTATCGAGCCAACGGTCGACCAACCAGCCGATGAAACCCCAGACGAGCATGCCCCCGATGAGGTATGAGAGCGCGGTCCAACCCTGACCGGCACCGGACGGAACGTCGCCCGGGCCGCCAGTGTTGGGGGGTTTCTGGTCACCGGCCATGACGGGGCGAACGATATCAGTCGAGCAGAAGAGGTTGTGCCTCACCCCCCGCACAACCTGGTTGTGTGGGACACGGGCGGGCGAAGTCGTCTGGAGGCACCGTACTCCTCCCCCGCCACTGAGAGAATGACCGATCGAGGACGCTCCGGCGCGTCGTCCGAAGGGTGGGACGCGTCAGCCCCGCACCCGTCGCGCGTGGACGGTCGCCAGCCACCAGAGGTGCACGCCGGTCCAGACCACCACGCCGGCGGCGATGCCCAGGCAGAACGGGATCAACCCGGGCCAGCCGGTCGCGCCGACCAGCACCATCACCCCGCCGAGCGCGGTGATCTTGGCGAGGTAGAGACCCAGCCCGAACGGCAGCACGAGCTGCGGATCGCGGGCGTCGGCCCAGGCCAGCACCACAGTGGTCAGCGTGTAGCTGGCCGCCGTGACGGCCACCCCGGCCGCCGCGCCGAGCGCGCCGTCCGCGCCGCGCCACACCCCGCCGGCCACCGCCGCCACCGCCGCCATGACCGCCACCGCGGCCAGCAGCACCGGCAGGTGGCGCAGTCGCCAGCCGCGGTCCGCGACCGCCTCCGCCGCGCGCGTCCCCGACTCAGCCACGGGGGTACGCCGGGAACGCGGTGACCAGCTCGGTCACGTCGGCGGCCACCCGGGCCAGCTCGTCGGCGCCGCCGGGTGACTCCGGATCGGTCCGCACCGCCCGGCAGACCAACGCCGCGATCCGCCGCATCTCGCCCTCGCGCATGCCCTGCGTGGTGACGCTCGGCGTGCCCACCCGGATGCCGGAGGCGACCATCGGCGGCTGCGGGTCGTACGGGATCGCGTTCTTGTTCAGGGTGATCCCGGCGGCATCGCAGCGGGCCTCGGCCTGCGCGCCGGTCACCCCGGTCTCCCGCAGGTCGAGCAGGGCCAGGTGGGTGTCGGTGCCGCCGGAGACCGGCCGCAGGCCCTCGGCGGCCAGGCCGTCGGCGAGCGCCCGGGCGTTGGCGACCACCTGCGCCGCGTAGGTGCGGAACTCGGGCTGCGCGGCCTCGCGCAGCGCGACCGCCTTGGCGGCGACCGCGTGCATCAGCGGGCCGCCCTGGGTGAACGGGAAGACCGCCTTGTCGATCCGGGCGGCCAGCGACTCCCGGCACAGGATCATGCCGCCGCGCGGTCCGCGCAGCACCTTGTGCGTGGTCGCGGTGACCACGTCGGCGTGCGGCACCGGGGACGGGATCGCGCCGCCGGCCACCAGGCCGACGAAGTGCGCGGCGTCCACCATCAGGTACGCGTCGACCTCGTCGGCGATCTCCCGGAACCGGGCGAAGTCGATCAACCGGGGGTACGCGGTCGCGCCGCAGATGATCAGCTTCGGCCGGTGCGCCCGGGCCAGGTCACGGACCTCGTCGTAGTCGATCGTCTCGGTGTCCGGCCGGACCGGGTAGCCGACCGGGTGGAACCACTTGCCGGAGAAGTTCACCCGGCTGCCGTGGGTCAGGTGCCCGCCGTGCGGCAGGTCCATCGCCAGCACGGTGTCGCCGGGCTGCACCAGCGCCGCGTACGCGGCCAGGTTGGCGCTCGCGCCGGAGTGCGGCTGGACGTTGGCGTGCTCGGCGCCGAACAGCTCCTTCGCCCGGGCGACGGCCAGCTCCTCGGCCCGGTCCACCTCGGCGCACCCGCCGTAGTAGCGCCGGCCCGGGTAGCCCTCGGCGTACTTGTTGGTGAGCGTGGACCCCAGCGCGGCGAGCACCGCGGGCGAGGTGAGGTTCTCGCTGGCGATCAGTTGCAGGCCGCCGCGCAGCCGCTCCAGCTCCCCCAGCACCACCCCGGCGATCTCCGGGTCGACGGTGCTGAGCTGCTCGAAGTCCGGCCCCCAGAAGGTGTCCCTCACGTTCTCCACAGCGAAGGAGTCTACGGAGCCGCACACTGGAGCCCGTGAGATGCCTCGTCACCGGTGCCACCGGCTACATCGGCGGGCGCCTCGCGCCCCGGCTCCTGACCGAGGGGCACGACGTGCGCTGCCTGGCCCGCAAGGCCGGGCGGCTGCGCGACGTGCCCTGGGCCGCCGAGGCGGAGATCGTCGAGGGCGACCTGCGCCGGCCGGAGACGTTGCCGGCCGCGTTCGAGGGCGTGGACGTCGCCTACTACCTGGTCCACTCGCTGGGCCAGCGCGGCTTCGAGACGGCCGACCGGGAGGCGGCGACGAACTTCGCCGAGGCGGCCCGCGCCGCGGGCGTACGCCGGATCGTCTACCTGGGTGGGCCGGAGCCGGCGGAACGGGAGAGCCTGCCCTCGGCGCACCTGCGCTCCCGGGCGGAGGTGGCGCGGATCCTGCTCGACAGCGGCGTGCCGACGGCGGTGCTGCGCGCGGCGGTGATCATCGGTTCCGGCTCGGCGTCGTTCGAGATGCTGCGCTACCTGACCGAGCGGCTGCCGGCGATGGTCACCCCGCGCTGGGTGCGCAACCGGATCCAGCCGATCGCGGTCCGCGACGTGCTGCGCTACCTGGCCGGTTGCGCGCACCTGCCGCCGGAGGTGAACCGCGGCTTCGACATCGCCGGCCCGGACGTGCTGACGTTCGCGCAGATGATGCAGCGCTACGCCCGGGTGGCCGGGCTGCGACCGCGGATCATCCTGCCGGTGCGCCCGCTCACCCCGGGGCTCTCCGCGCACTGGGTCGGCCTGATCACGCCGGTGCCGAACGCGATCGCCCGGCCGCTGGTGGAGAGCCTGATCCACGAGGCGGTGGCGCACGAGCACGACATCGCCCGGTACGTGCCCGACCCGCCGGAGGGGCTGACCGGCTTCGACCAGGCGGTCGGCCTGGCGCTGACCAAGGTGCGCGACGCGCAGGTGGAGACGCGCTGGTCGAACGCGAGCGGGCCGGACGCGCCGGCCGAACCGCTGCCGTCGGACCCGGACTGGTCCGGCGGCACCGCCTACACCGACCTGCGGGAACAGGCCGTCGACGCACCGCCGGCGGCGTTGTGGCGGGTCATCGAGGGGGTCGGCGGCGAGCACGGCTGGTACTCGTTCCCGCTGGCCTGGTCGGTGCGCGGCTGGCTGGACCGGCTGGTCGGCGGCGTGGGGCTGCGCCGGGGCCGGCGCGACCCGCACCGGCTCCAGGTCGGCGAGGCGCTGGACTTCTGGCGGGTCGAGGAGATCGTCCCGGGTGAGCTGCTGCGGCTGCGCGCCGAGATGCGGGTGCCCGGCCGCGCCTGGCTGGAGATGCGCGCCGAGCCGGCCGAGGGCGGCAGCCGCTACGTCCAGCGCGCCGTCTTCCTGCCGCACGGCCTGCCCGGACACCTCTACTGGGCCTCGGTCGCCCCGTTCCACGCCGTCGTCTTCGGCGGCATGGCCCGCAACATAGCCCGAGGCGCCGAACAGACCACCGGTTAGGAGGGGCCCCCTGTTATCGCCAGGCGTTAACAAGGGGCCCCTCCTTACACCTCAGTTGCCGGTGCGGGGGTTGGTGTGCTGGAAGGCGACGGACTCGCCCGGGGGGACGAAGTCGCGTACCGGCTGGTCGCGCAGCGCCCAGGCGAGGATGCGCCCGACCGCCGGGATCTGCCGCTTCTGCACGCCCCCGCCGACCGCGTCGCGCGGGTCGTCCGGGTTCGCCGCGATGGTCGCCACGGCGAGCTGCGGGGTGAACGCCACCACGGTCTCCGTGGCGTTCCGCTCCGAGCTGCCGGTCTTGCCGCCCAGCGGCCGGCGCAGGCCCGGGGCCAGATCCTCGGCCGTGCCGCCGGCGCAACGCCGGTACATCGACTGGTCGCCCACCGGGCAGCGGCTGGCGTCGGCCGCCGCGCGGGCCACCTCGGTGTCGAGCACCTGCCGGCAGTCGGTGTCGCCGGCGGCCACCCGCCGGCCGGTCGCGTCGGTGATCGAGGTGACCGGGGTGGGCCGGCACCAGGTGCCCTCGGCGGCCACCGTGGCGTAGGCGTTGGCCAGGTCCAGCGGCGTGGTGGCGGAGACGCCGAGGGTGAACGGCCCCCAGTTCGCCGCCCCGTCGCGGGCCATCTTCGCGTCCTGCGGCGCGCGGAACACGATGCCCAGCCGCTCGGCCATCTCGACCACCCGGTCCGCGCCGACCCGCTCGGTCAGCCAGGCGAAGTAGGTGTTCACCGAGCGGCCGAACGCGTCCCACATGTCCCGGTCGCCGTCCATCCAGTAGGTGTTGGCGTTCGCCGGGCACCACCGGCCGCCGCAGCTGGCCGGGCCGCCGTCGATCGGGTACTTGGTGACGTAGACGCGCGGCGCGTCGAACTCGGTGTCCAGCGGCATCCCGGCTTCCAGCGCGGCCAGCAGGGCGAACAGCTTGAACGTCGAGCCGGCCTGGTAGCCGGCGATGCCGCCGCCCCCGGCCACGAGCTGGTTGACCGTGTTCGGGTAGTTCTGCTGCCCGTCCGGGTTGTCGCCCACGCCGTAGCCACGGTTCACGGCCAGGGCCAGCACCCGGCCGGTGCCCGGCTGCACCACTGCGGTCGGCGCGGCGCGCTGGATCGTCTCCGGGTAGATCGTGCGCACCTGCTCGCTCGCCTTGGCCTGCACGTCCGGGTCGAGCGAGGAGACGATCGACCAGCCGCCACGGCGCAGCGTGCGCTGCCGCTCGTCGACGGTCTGGCCGAACGCCGGCTGGGCGTTCCACCACTGGGTGAACCAGTCGCAGAAGAAGCCCCAGTCGTTGTGGTCGGCGGGCACCGCGGCGCAGTCGTTCGGGGTGGCGTTGGGCTTCAGGTTCAGCGGGGTGCCCTTGGCCGCCGCCGCGTCCGCCGGGCTGACCCGTCCGGTCTCCGCCATCCGGTCCAGCACGTACGCGCGGCGGTCCAGCGCCGCGCCGGAGTCGCCGTTGATCGGGTCGTCGTGGTCCGGCGCGCGCACCAACCCGGCGAGCATGGCCGCCTGGCCCAGCGTGAGCCGGTTCGGGGTGGTGGAGAAGTAGCGCTTGCTGGCGGCGGCGATGCCGTACGCCCCGGCGCCGAAGTAGGCGATGTTCAGGTAGCGGCCGAGGATCTCGTCCTTGCCGACCCGCCGTTCCAGGGTCAGCGCGTACCGCATCTCGCGGATCTTGCGCCCGGCGGTGATCTCGGTGGCCGCGGCCCGCTGCTGCTCGGTCAGCCGGGGGTCGCCGGCCAGCGCGTTGCGCACGTACTGCATGGTCAGCGTGGACGCGCCCTGCCGGGTGCCCTCCTTGCGGTTGGCCGTCAGCGCCCGCAGCACGCCGCGCACGTCGACGCCGTGGTGCTCGTAGAAGCGGACGTCCTCGGCGGCCACGATGGCGTCGCGCATCACCGGCGCCACCTCGCCGACCGGCACGTCCACCCGGTCCTCCACGTAGAACGAGGTGACCAGCGTGCGGCCGTCGTTGGCGTACAGGTTGGAGCGCTGCGCCGGCTGCGGCGCCTTGAGCGCCTCGGGCAGCTCGGTGTACGGCATCAGGTTCTTCACGCCCAGCCCGAAGACCAGCGCGGCCGGCAGCGCCGCGGCGGCCAGGGCCAGGCCGGCGAGCACGCCGGCGAGCAGAACGGTGAACAGCTTGTCGAGATGGGCGCGGTTCATCAGCTCTCCCCGCAGGAGCCGGCCGTATGGACCCGTCAAGAATGACCGGATTCGCCCGGTTTGCCGGCTGCTTCGGAGAAATGCGCAGGAAGTTCGCGAGAAAGGATGAACCTCAGGGCAGCAGCACCGCGGCTAGCGGCTGGACCGTCTCCTCGATCTCGTCGGCCACCCGGCTGAAGCACTGGTCGCCCCGGCCCCAGGGGTCGTCGAGGTCGTCGGTGGGCAGCGCGGAAGCGCCCTGCCGGGCCGCCTCGACGGCCGCCACCAGCGCCACGCCCCGGGCGTGCACCGCCTCCGGTGTCGCCTCCGCCGCCGGCAGGGCCGACCGGTCCAGCGGGCCGAGCAGCCGGCCGAACTCACCCAGCACGAACGTGCGACCGGCGGCGTCCGGCCGCAGCGCCACCACGTACTCCTGCTGGTCGGCGGTGGCGGTGAGCACCAGGTCCGCGGCGTCGATCAGGTCGGAGCGCAGCCGTCGCGCGGCGAAACCGGTCACCTCGCCCCCGCGCGCGATCACCTGCCGCGCCGCCGGCGGGTTCATCTCCTCACCGGCGTGCCAGCCACCGGTGCCGGCGCTGTGGCTGTGCACCAACGCGTCCGAGCCGGCCGGGTCGACGTCGAGACGGGCCAGCCGCTCCCGGACGGCGAGCAGCAGCAGCCGTTCGGCCATCGGCGACCGGCAGATGTTGCCCATGCAGACGTGCAGGACGGTGAAAGGCGGCACTCAGAACCCCCGCTCGTCGAGCATGCCCGGCGCCACCTCACGCAGCTTCGCCAACGTCACCGCGCCCTGCCGCAGCACCCGGGGCACCTCCCCGGTCACGTCGACGATGGTGCTCGGCACCGGGTCCACCGCCGGGCCGGCCTCCAGGTAGGCCCGCACGCCGTAACCGAGCTGGTCGCGCGCCTCCTCGGCGGTGAGCGCGGCCGGCTGGCCGATCTTGTTGGCCGAAGCCACCGCCATCGGACCGGTCTCCCGCAGCACCTCCAGCGCGACCGGGTGCAACGGCATCCGCACCGCGACCGTGCCGCTGGTGTCGCCCAGGTCCCAGGCCAGGCTCGGCGAGTGTTCCACCACGATCGTCAGCGCGCCCGGCCAGAACGCCTCGACCAGGTCGCGGGCCGCCTGCGGGAGCGAGAAGACCAGGCCGTCGAGCGTGTGCCGGGAACCGATCAGCACCGGGGGCGCCTGCCGGGCGCCACCCTTGGTGTCCGCCAGGGCCTTCACCGCGTACGGCGTGAACGCGTCCGCCCCGATGCCGTAGACCGTGTCGGTCGGCAGGACGACGAGTTCGCCGTTCTTGACGGCCTCGATGGCAGCGGCGATGCCGCGGTCCCGGTCGGCGGGCGACCGACAGTCGTAGAGCATCACGAGAAGTCAGTCTGCCACGCCGGGGCGGGGTCGGCGTGACGGCCGTCCGCCCGGCGGGACGCGGTGGCCCAGCGGGGGCGCCCGGCCAGGTCCCGGTGCTCCTCGACGCGCTCGTACCGACCGTCAGCGGAGAACACCGCCGGCGCCGCCGTCGCGTGCGTGTCGTCGTGCTCGACGCCGATCACGCCGCCCGGTCGCAGCAGCGTCGCGGCGCGCGCCACCACCGGGCGGATCACGTCCAACCCGTCCGCGCCGCCGAACACCGCCTCGTCCGGGTCGTGGCCGGCCACCTCCGGCGGCACCGGCGTCGACCTCGGCACGTACGGCGGGTTGCAGAGCAGCACGTCGACCCGGCCGACCAGGTCCGCCAGCAACTCCGGGTCGGTGACGTCGGCGACCACCACCTCGACCGGCCGGTCCCCGGCGTCGGCGCGCGCGGCGACGTTGCGGCGCAGCCAGCCCAGCGCGGCCGGGGACCGCTCCACCGCCACCACCCGGGCCGCCGGCACCTCCTGCGCCACCGCCAGCGCGATCGCGCCGGAGCCGCTGCACAGGTCGACCACGAGCGGCGCGGCGAGCCGGCGGGCCGCGTCGATCCCCCAGCCGGCCAGCAGCTCGGTCTCCGGCCGGGGCACGAACACCCCGGGGCCGACCGACAGCTCCAGGTGCCGGAACCCGGCCGCCCCGATGAGGTGCTGCAACGGCTCCCGGGCCACCCGCCGGTCGGCGAGCGTGTCGAGCCGGTCGCGCTGCGCAGGGGTGAAACCGTCGGCCAGCGCCAGCCGGCCGCGCGGCACCTGGAGCACGTACGCGGCCAGTTGCTCGGCCTCCGCCCGGGGCGATTCGACACCGGCGGAGGCCAGTGCCCGTGCCGTCCGGGCGACCACCACCGAGACCCGTTCGCGTTCTGTCCCTTCGGACGGGTGTTGCGGGAGTGTGCTCACGCAATAATCATGAAGCGTCGCGGGTCGCCACACGAGCGGGTGCGTCCGGGCGCACACGGCAGGGAGGTCGCGAGTGGGCTGGCTCGACCAGGTCGAGGACCAGGTTGACGCCCTCCGGAGCGCGCGCGCGTTGCAGGAGGCCAGCCGCTCCGCCGAGGCGTGCGTCCTGCTCGATCGCGTGATCCGCACCACCGACGACCCGTACGCCCGGGCCGACGCGCTGGTCCAGCGCCTGTCCGCGCTGATCAATCTCGGTCGGACCGCCGAGTTCACCCGCGCCGTCGAGGACGCCTCCGCCGCCGTGCGTGACCTGGCCGAGCCCTACCTGCACGGGCACCTCAACGCGCTCGCCGCGCTCGCCGCCCACCATCAGGGCGCGCTCGACCGCTGCGTCATGCACCTGGTCCGGGCGGCCCGCGCGCTGGGCGCCGACGACGCCCCGGACCGGGACACCGCATGGGGCTGGCACGACCTGGCGATGGCCTACTCCTACCTCAGCTTCCACGGTCACGCGCTGGGCGCGATCGAGCGGGCCCGCGAGGTCGGGCTGAGCGCCGGCATCCCGGAGGAGACGTTCGCCGCGCCGGGGATCCGGCTGCGCAACGCCGTGGCGCTGGACCACAACGGCGACAGCGACGGCTGCCTGCGGGTGCTGCGGGACGTGGCCGGCGACCTGGCCCGGTTCCTGCGCGGCGGGCGGGCCGGCAACCTGCGACCCAGCAGCCTGGCCGCCTACGGGTACGCCGCCGCCCGCCGGGCCGCGCTCGGCGACCGGGTGGAGTCCGCCGGGGACGCCGACCCGAACCGACTGCTCGGCCACGGCGGGGACAGCGCCCGCGCCCGCGACCTGCGCCAGCTCGGCCAGGTCTGCCTGGCGGTCGCGGCCGGCCGCCCGATCGAGGCGGTCACCCGACTGGACGCCATCCGGGTCTCCGACGAGACGCTGGGCGCGGCCGAGGCACCCCGGCTGCGCAGCATCGCGCTGGCCCGGGCCGGCGACCACGCCGGCGCGCACCGCGCGGACCGGCACGCGTTCCGGCTGGCCGCGCGGCGCAGCGACCGGCTGCGCGACGTCTACATCGACGGCATCGCCGCCCGGATCGACCACGAGGAGATGCGCCGCGAGGCCGCCCGCTACGAGGGCGAGGCGCTCACCGACCCGCTCACCGGGCTGCCCAACCGGCGGCGGCTGGAGCGTTATCTCGGCGCGGTGGTGTCCCGGGGCGAGCGGGTGGTGATCGGCGTCTGCGACCTCGACGGGTTCAAGGCGGTCAACACCCGCCACGGTCACCACTCGGGCGACCTGGTGCTGCAACGGGTGGCCGGCGTGATCAACCGGGTGATGCGGCGGGGTGACTTCGTGGCCCGCTACGGCGGCGACGAGTTCGTCGTGGTGCTGCCTGACACCGGCATGTCGGAGGCGGTGGAGGTGGCCCGGCGGATCGAGGCGGCCGTGCGCACCGAGGACTGGGAGTCGCTGGTGCCGGGCACTCCGGTCGGGGTGACCATCGGCTTCGCCGAGGTCGACGGCAGCACCACGATCAGCGTCCGGGAGGCGCTCGGCGCCGCGTTCGAGCTGGCCGACCGCGAGATGCTGCGCGCGAAGGACCGTCTCCGCGCGAGCTGAGGTGTAAGGCGGGGCCCCCTGTTAACGCCTCCGGTAGAGGCGGGGCCCCCTGTTAACACCCCGGCGGTCAGCGGCGGGACAACTCGGTGCCACCGGCCAGCCGGGCCGCGCGGTCCGCCTCGGCCAGCGCGTCCAGCACCCCGTCCAGCTCGCCGGCGAGCGCCAGGTCCAGGTTGTAGGCGGTGTAGCCGATCCGGTGGTCGGTGATCCGGTTCTGCGGGAAGTTGTAGGTGCGGATCCGCTCGGACCGGTCCACGGTGCGGACCTGCGCCTTGCGGGCGTCCGAGGCGGCCGCGTCGGCCTGCTCCTGCGCCACCGCGAGCAGCCGGGCACGCAGGATCCGCATCGCCTGCTCGCGGTTCTGCAACTGCGACTTCTCGTTCTGGCAGGAGACCACGATGCCGGTCGGCACGTGCGTGATCCGGACCGCCGAGTCGGTGGTGTTGACCGACTGGCCGCCTGGCCCGGACGAGCGGAACACGTCGATCCGCAGCTCGTTCGGGTCGATGGTGACGTCGACGTCCTCCGCCTCGGGCAGCACCAGCACGCCGGCCGCGCTGGTGTGGATCCGGCCCTGCGACTCGGTCACCGGCACGCGCTGCACCCGGTGCACGCCACCCTCCCACTTGAGCCGCGACCAGACGCCGTTGCCACCGTCGGGCACGCCCTTGGTCTTGATCGCCAGGGAGACGTCCTTCACGCCGCCGAGGTCGGAGTCCTGGGCGTCGATCACCTCGGTGAGCCAGCCCCGCCGCTCCGCGTAGCGGGTGTACATCCGCAGCAGGTCGCCGGCGAACAACGCCGACTCCTCGCCACCCTCGCCGGCCTTGATCTCGACGATCACGTCCTTGGCGTCGTGCGGGTCGCGCGGGATGAGCAGCTCGGCGAGGCGCTCCTCCAACGCCGGCAGGGCGGCGGCGAGGGCGTCCGCCTCGGCGGCGAACGAGGCGTCCTCGGCGGCCAGCTCGCGGGCGGCGATGAGGTCGGCCCGGGCCTGCTCCAGCTCGCCGGCCGCCTTGTGCAGCGGGACCAGCTCGGCGTACCGCCGGCCGACCCGCCGGGCGGTGCCCTGGTCGGCGTGGATGGCCGGGTCGGCCAGCCGCTTCTCCAGCTCGGCGTACTCGTCGAGGAGGGCGGCCAGGCGCTCACTGCTCATGCTGCGGATGCTCCTTCGGACGACGACACGACGACACCGGCGGAAAACGGACGAACGCCCGTGCCCGGCAGGAGCCGGACACGGGCGTCGTCGGTGGAGCTACTTGGCCTTCTTGGCCTGAACCTTGGCGTACTTCTGCTGGAACTTCGCGACCCGACCGGCGGTGTCCAGCACGCGCTGCTTACCGGTGTAGAACGGGTGGCAGGCGCTGCAGGTCTCGACGCTGATGGCGCCGCCCTTGGCGGTGCTGCGGGTCGTGAACGTGTTGCCGCAGGAGCAGCGGACCTCGGTGGTCGTGTACTCCGGGTGGATGTTGGGCTTCATGTCGCCTCGGTCCTTTCGTGGGTGGTCGCCGGGTCGCCCTCGGTGCTGCCCGTCGTCACGACGGGCTCGGACGTGAACCGGAACCGGTGGCCGATTGACCAGTGTGCCATGGTGGTCGACCGGCCGGCACAGCAGGTCCGCCCGCCACAACGCCCGGCCATCTCCCCGCATTCCCACCCACCCCGTCCCCACGCCTCGCCCGCCCACCGGGTCGCGCCGCTCATGAGGGTGACCGCGACAATGCGGACAACCGGCGCCGTCATCCTCATGATCGACGACGCGCGGGCCGGCGGGAGCGCTTCTCCCCCAGGTCGAGGAGCCCTCCCGCCGGCCTCAGGCGGCGGCCCGCGCCCGGGCCGCCGCGGCGGTGGTCACCGTCGCCTCGGCGCGGACGCCGTTGACCGTGACCGTGAGCAGCACCCGGCCGCCCGGGCGCAGCGCGGTGAGCCGCCCGGTCGCCGGATCGAAGCGGGCCACGTGCCACGGGCGTACCCCGGACGCGTCGCCGATGTGCAGGTTGGGCGAGCCGGCCCAGTCGGCGCTGACCGGCGCGGCCACCGGCACCTGCCGGCCGCCGGGCTGGGTGAGCGTGGCCGCCACGGTGGCCGGGGCGCCGAGGCGCACCTCCGCCGGCGTGCTCAGCGCCAGCCGGTCGGCGTGGGCGTGGATCTCCGCGGCGACCCACTCCGGCCCCTCGCGGAGCGGGTCGCGGCGGGCCCGCTCCGCCTCCCGCGGCGTCACCGGGTCGACCCCGAACTCGGTCCAGCCGGTGAACCCGCCCTGCCCGGCCGGTGTGGACGGGTCCTTGCCCGCGTTGCCGTTGACCACGTACGGCACGCCGTCCACCCGGTCGGCGTGGAACGTGCCGACGTGCCCGTTGACCACCACCGCGCCCTTGCCGGTGCGGTGCTGGAAGTCGGCCAGCCACTGCTCGACCAGGGCGGCCTCCTTCCGGTCGCCGAGCTGGCTGGCCTTGGCCGGGCTGGGGTCGCGCGGCGGGTGGTGGAACAGCACCGCGACCGAGCCGATCGACCGGTCGGCGGCGGCCTGGTCCAGCGTCCGGCGCAGCAGCTCCACCTGGTCGAACCCGCCCCCGCGCAGCGAACCGGCGGCCGTGGACAGGGTGACGAGGCGGGTGCCCCGGTGGTCGAGGACGCGGGAGGTGTCGCCGAAGACGCTCCGGAAGTTGTCGATCGGGGCACCCATGATCTCGTGGTTGCCCGGCACGTAGTAGTAGGGCACCTGGCCGCCCAACTCCTCGTTGAGGATCCGCTTCGCCAGCGCGAAGTCGGCCGGGTAGGCGGTGTCCACGAAGTCGCCGTCGATGACCAGGAAGTCCGGCCGGGCGGCGCGGACCTCGCGCAGCGTACGGCGGGCCTGGACGACCAGTTCGCTGTCCGGGTCGGCGGCGACGAACTGGGCGTCGGAGAGCACCGCGAAGCGCCAGGGCGCGCCGTCCACGGTGCCGTCGCGCAGCACCACCCGGTCGGTACGGTTCGGCTCCGGCGGGGCCTGCACGTCCGGCGGCACCCGGGCGACCAGGTCGTCGACGACCATCTCGCTGCGGTACTGCTTGGCCGGATCGGTCTCGGCGACGTAGAACCGGCGCACCCGCACCGGGTACTGCACGCCGGGCGGGACGGCGAACTCGACGTACTTCCAGCCGGTCCAGTCCAGGTAGGGTCCGCGCAGCACGAACTGGGTGTCCTGCGCGTCGTGCAGGTGCAGGCTCGGCCACTCGCCGGTGCCGTTCGCCTTGATCCACATGCCGAACGCCTGCGGCTGGCCGGGCACGTCGATCCAGGCCGGCGGGTCGGCGTAGGCGGCCCGGGTGCCGGTGGACCGGTCGAAGTCGTACGACATCCGCAGGCCGGTGCCGGTGTGCCCGTCGGCCGGGGCGACCGAGCCGGCGGCCCGGGCCTGGCTGAACGTCCAGGACGCGGCGTCGTCGAAGCCGGCCACCGGCACGTCGGTCAGCCCGACGGTCACCGGCAGCACCGTGGTACGCGTGCCGACCCGGGCGGTGACCAGCGCGGAGCCGGCGTCGCCGAGCGCCTCGACGGCCAGGTTGCCGTCGGCGGTGGGCGTGACGGAGAGCAACTCGTGGTCGTACTCCAGTTTCAGGTCGGCCGGCTCGATCGGCGCGGTGTTCCCCTCGGTGTCGTAGCCGACCACGCCGAACAGGCCGGTGTCGCCGGCCCGGTCGAGGCCGACCCGGTCGACGGTGGCGTCGACCCGCTCCAGCGGGCCGAGCACGGTCAGGTCGAGCGTGCCCCGGGCCCGCCCCCGCGTGGCGGTGACGGTGCTCGGGCCGGGGCTGCCGGCCCGGAAGACGCCGTCGGCGTCCACCCGGCCGTGCGTGGCCCGCCAGCGCGGCTCGCCCGCCGCCGGACCGTACGTCTCGTCGTAGCCGGCGGCGGTGAGCCGACGGGTGAGGCCGGGGAAGACCCGGTCCGGTCGACCGCCGCGCACCGGGGCGACGCCCGGCGCGGCGGTCGGGTCGCTCGCGGTCTCCAGCCAGTAGCCGGTGAGCCGGCCGCTGCCCTTCGGCGCGTAGATCGCCAGGCCGTTCGGCACCGGCCGCTCGCTGCCGTCGGAGGGGCTGTTCTCCACCTGGACCGCCGCCGCGCCCGGCTCGCGGGCCAGCAGCGTGGAGGAGCCGCCGCCGTCGAGGTTGAGCGCGTTCGCCGCGCCCAGTTCGAGCATCATCCGGCCCATCTCGGTCTGGGTGACGCCCCGGCTGTCGACCTGACGCCCGTCCACCGTCATCATGATCATCTTGCGGCCGTCGGCGGAGAACCCCACCGAGGTACGCGGAGCCAGCGACGGGTCGGCGACGGTCTGCACCACCCCGTCGCGGACCAGCACGGTGCCACCGCCCACCGCGGCGCGCAGGTCGCCGCCGTCGGAGGCGCGCGGGCGCCAGGACACGTCCACCGCGTCGCCGGGGCGCAGCGCGGCGAGCGCGTCCGCGCCGGCCTCGCGGCCGAGCAGCACCGTGCTGCCGGCCGGGATCGGCCCCTCCCCCGCCGTGGTGGCCACGGCGGCGACCCGGCCGCCGGTCAGCGTCACCTCGACCACCCGAACGGCGCCGTCCACCGCCCGCCGCCGGGGGTACGAGCCCCACAGCGGGGTGAACACCCCGACGCCGTCACGCTGCACCATGTTGTTGAACTGGGTGAGCGGCACCGGCCCGGCGGGCAGCGCCGCGGTGCCCTCGAAGCCGACCTGCACCACCCGGCCGATGCCCCGGGCGTCGATCCCGACCGCGTTGGGGTGCCCGGCGACCGCCGACTGCACCAGTTCGCCGGAGCGGATGCCGACACCCTGCGCGGCACCGGAGTTGTTGATGTCGAAGAAGTCGCCGTTGACCGCCGCGACCGCCCGTGAGCGGTCCACCGCCGCCCGCAGCGGCTCGTCCCGGGTGACCGCGCCGGAGTTGACGTAGTCCACGGTCAGCCCGCCGGAGAGGTCGGCGGTGAGGGCGTCGGCGCGCAGCCAGCCGGCGGCGTCATACCTGTCGAAGGAGGTCAGGTCGAGACCGGGCGCGACCGGACGGGTGGTCTTCGCGGTCTCCAGGCCGTCGCCGGGCTCCACACCGGCCAGCGCGACAGCGGATTCGGGACGGGAGGACGCCGCCGGCGCGTCCTCGGCCGGCGTGGCCGGGGCCTGCGCCGGCCGCGCCGCGGGCGGCGCGGCGGCGGCGGGCGGCACCGGAGCGGCGACGGTGAGCAGCGGTGTGAGCAGCAGGACGCCGGTGAGACGGGCGGATCGTCTGCGGATTCGCATGGACGACAGTCAACCCGACCATGAACAGAAGTTTCAATATCTCATGGCTTAACCGTAGAAAAACTTCATCGCCGGGCGCGTCCCGGACACGAGCGAGGGGCACGGCCGCCGGCCGTGCCCCTCGTCGTCGATCCGTCAGCTCACTCGCCCGGAGTGGACTTCGCGATCTGCATCAGGAACTCGATGTTGGTGCGGGACTGCTTGAGCCGGTCCAGCAGGAGATCGAGCGCCGCCTGCGAGTCCAGCGAGTGCAGCACCTTGCGGAGCTTGTGGATGATCGCCAGCTCCTCCGGCGCGAACAGGACCTCCTCCTTACGCGTACCGGTGGGGTTGATGTCGATCGCCGGGAAGACCCGCTTGTCGGCGATCTTCCGGTCCAGCTTCAGCTCGGCGTTGCCGGTGCCCTTGAACTCCTCGAAGATGACCGTGTCCGCCATGGACCCGGTCTCCACCAGCGCGGTGGCGATGATGGTCAGCGAGCCGCCGTTCTCGATGTTGCGGGCGGCGCCGAGGAAACGCTTCGGCGGGTAGAGCGCGGTGGAGTCGATACCACCCGACATGATCCGACCCGAGGCCGGCGCCGCCAGGTTGTACGACCGACCGAGCCGGGTCACCGAGTCGAGCAGCACGACCACGTCGTGGCCCAGCTCGACCAGACGCTTTGCCCGCTCGATCGCCAGCTCGGCCACCGTGGTGTGGTCCTGCGGCGGACGGTCGAACGTGGCCGCGATGACCTCGCCCTTGATCGACCGCTGCATGTCGGTGACCTCTTCGGGCCGCTCGTCGACCAGCACCACCATCAGGTGGCACTCCGGGTTGTTGCGGGTGATCGCGTTCGCGATCGCCTGCAACACCATCGTCTTGCCCGCCTTGGGCGGCGACTGGATGAGCGCCCGCTGGCCCTTGCCGATCGGCATCACCAGGTCGATCACCCGGGTGGTCAGGATGTGCGGCTCGGTCTCCAGCCGCAGTCGCTCCTGCGGGTAGAGCGGGGTGAGCTTGTAGAACTCCGGCCGGCGCCGCGCCTCCTCCGGCTCCATGCCGTTGATGGTGTCCAGCCGGACCAGCGGGTTGTACTTGTCGCGCCGCTGCTCGCCGTCCCGGGCCGCGCGGACCGCGCCGGTGATGGCGTCACCGCGGCGCAGGCCGTACTTCTTGATCTGGGACATCGAGACGTACACGTCGTTCGGCCCGGCCAGGTAGCCGGTGGTCCGGACGAAGGCGTAGTTGTCGAGCACGTCGACGATGCCGGCGACCGGGACGAGCACGTCGTCCTCGCCGACCTGCGGCTCGCGGCCACCGCCACCGCCGCCGTCGCCGCCCTCGCCACGCTCGCCGCGTCCGCGTCGACGGTCCCGGAACCGGCTGCGCCGGCCCCGCCGGCCGCCGCCCTCGTCGTCGTCGTCGTTGTCCCGGTCGGCGCGCGGCCCCCGGTCGTTGCGGTCACCGCGGTCGTTGCGGTCACCCCGGTCGTTGCGGTCACCCCGGTCGTTACGGTCACCGCGGTCGTTACGGTCACCGCGGTCGTTACGGTCACCCCGGTCGCCGCGCTCGGCCCGCTCACCGCGGTCGTTACGCTCGCCGCGCTCGCCCCGGTCGTTGCGGTCACCGCGGTCGTTGCGGTCACCCCGGTCGTTGCGGTCGCCCCGCTCGGCCCGCTCGTTGCGGTCGCCCCGCTCGGCACGGTCGCCCCGCTCGGCACGGTCGCCCCGCTCGGCACGGTCGCCCCGCTCGGCGCGGTCGCCCCGCTCGGCACGCTCGCCGCCACGATCGGACCGCTCACGGCCCCGGTCGTCGGTGCGCTCCGCCCGGTCGCCACCGCGCTCGGCCCGGTCGCCGGTCTCGGCGGGAGCCTCCTCGGCACGCGTCTCGGCCGGCCGCGCCTCGGCGGGTGCGGCCGGGGCGGTCGCGGCGGCGGCCCGGCTGCGACGACCCCGGGTACGACCCTCGGTCACCTCGGCGGCCGGCGCCTGCTCGGCGGTGCGGCGCTCCCCCTCGGTCCGCTCCTGGACCTCGGCGTGCACCTCCTCACGGGCGGGAGCGGCCGCGGCCGCGACCTCGGCCCGCGGTCGAGGGGTTCCGGCGGCGGCGCCGCCCTGCCGCTCGGTGATCGCACTGATCAGCTCGCCCTTGCGCATGCGAGCCGTACCAGAGATGCCGAGCGACGCGGCCAGGCTCTGGAGCTCCGGCAGCAGCATCGCCGACAAGCCGGTGCCGCTACGCCGACGGCGCGTGGGGGCGGCGGTGGTGGCATCGCCAGCGACGTTGGAAACATCCGACGTCACGTCGGTGGTGTCGCTCAATGGATTCCTTCCCTCGATAGGCCGGGACTGCCCGGAGTCGTGGAACCAGGTGGCCGGGCGGCCTCGGTGCACCCGCCTCGCATGGACGCGTCGCGGGAGTCTGTGACACAGCAGCCGGGCGGTCTCCCGACTCACCAACATCGGTGAGCAGGTCTCGCCGTCTGCGGCGACCTGTGGAAACTGCGGTGCGGCGTAGGCCTTGGGCAGGGGTGACGGGCTGACCGCCGAGAGCCTCGGTGGTGCGCCGAACCGCAGGAAGATCGCATGCTTCGCGGCTGTGCTCGGTCTAGAGCGTAATCAACTCTTCCGACCTGCGGCAACAGGGTCCCGCTCGGCGTGTCAAAGTCTACCCCGGAAAACCCGGGCCCCGCTGACATCTGTGGGCAACTCCCACCGGCGCCAGTCTGTTCCCGCCTCGAACCCCGCCGGCACGTCGGAGAGCGCCAGGACCGTCGGACCGGCCCCGCTGACCACTGCGGCCACACCGGCCCCACGCAGCTCAGCGACCAGTTTCGCGGTGCCCGGCAGCCCCGGGGCCCGCTGCTCCTGGTGCAGGCGGTCGACGGTCGCCGGCAGCAGCAGGGCCGGGTCGGCGGTCAGCGCGTGCACCAGCAGCGCGGCCCGGCCGGCGTTGGACGCGGCGTCGGCGTGCGGCACGGAGGCCGGCAGCGCGGCCCGGGCCACCGAGGTCAGGCCGCGCTCGGCCGGCACGAAGACGGTGGGGCGGACCGCCGGCGCCACCGGCAGCGACACCGCGCGGGCGCCGGTCGGCTCCGTCCAGGCGATCGTGAAGCCGCCGAGCAGGCAGGGCGCCACGTTGTCCGGATGCCCCTCCAACTCCGCCGCCAACCGCAGCGCCGCGTCGTCGGCCATCCGCCGCTCGCCGTCGACCACCAGCGCGCGGGCGGCCAGCACCCCGGCCACGATCGCCGCCGAGGACGAGCCGAGACCACGGGCCTGCGGGATCCGGTTGACGCACTCCAGCGCCAGGCCGGCGGGCTGCGCGCCGAGCACCTCGAAGGCGGCCCGCATGGCGGTCACCACCAGGTGCCGGTCGTCCGACGGCAGCTCACCGGCGCCCTCACCGGTGACCACCACCCGTACGCCGCCGTCGGTCACCTCGGCGGTCACGTCGTCGTGCCGGCCGAGAGCCAGCCCGAGCGCGTCGAAGCCGGGGCCGAGGTTGGCGCTGGTCGCGGGCACTCGGACCCGGACCGGACCGGAGGCGAAAGTCGTCGGCACCGGCTCATGCTAGGGCCTGACCGCGACCACGCACCGGACCCGCCCGGAGCCTGGGACCGGAGGGCGGCCGACACCCCCGAAGGCGGCGCGTCAACGGTCAGTCGGCCCGCCCCGGGGCGGGCGCTTCGACCGGGTCGGTCAGCGAGAGACTGCGGGTGGCGAGGCGCCAACCGATCGCGTAGACGACGGTGACCAGGCCGCAGCCGGCCAGCACGCTGCGCTCGTCCACCCGGTCCACCACGAGCGCCACCACCAGCTGGCTGACCGCGATGGCGAGCGTCGCCAGCATCATGTCGGTGGCGAAGACCCGGCCGCGCAGCCGGTCCGGCACCTCGCCCTGCAGCGCGTAGTTGGACAGCACCCAGTTGCTGCCGCCGCCCAGGTGGGCCAGGAAGACCAGCACCAGCACCAGCGGGAACCAGGACACCGCCGAGGCGCCCAGATAGGCCAGGCCGTACAGCGACATGGACAGCGCGAGACCGGTGAGCAGCCAGGCCCGGTTGCTGAGCACCCGGCGCATCAGGATCGGGCCGACGAGCGCCCCGGCGCCCCGGGCCGCGAAGAGCAGGCCGGCGCCGACCGCGCCGACGCCGTAGACGCCGGCGAGCAGCGGAAAGACGGTCAGCACGCCGTTGCCCAGGCCGACCGCCGACTTCACCGTGACCAGCGCCAGCACGCGCGGCCGGTGGGCGATGTAGCCCAGCGCCTCCCGGATCGCCGCGAGCGTGCGCGGCACCGCCGCCGCCGGGTCCCGGGGCGCCTGGAGGGGGCGGCGGATCAGCGCGGCCAGGACCGCCGCCCCGGCCAGGCCCGCGGCGGCCACGTAGAAGCTGGCGTACGGCCCGGACGCGGCGCTGAGCATGCCGCCGAGTGAGGCGCCGACCACCGTCATGGTGCCCCACGCCGAGCCGGCGACCGCGTTCGCCGCCGCCAGGTCCGCCGGGTCGACCACATTGGGCAGTGCGGCCTGCGCGGCGGGCGAGTAGACCGCCTTCGCCACCGCGACGACCGCGATCGCCACCAGGGCCAGCCACGCCGTACCGGCGGAGCGCACGCCGAGCAGCAGCAGGATGCCGGCGAGCGCGGCCAGGTTGGCCGCCATCATGACCCGGCGGCGGTCGAACCGGTCGGCGACGGTGCCGGCGTACGGCAGCAGCAGCGCGGTGGTGCCGGTGTCCACGGCCAGCACCAACGCGCCCCACACCCCGCTGCCGGTCAGGTCCGGCAGGAGCACCAGCAGCGGCACCATGACGAACCAGTCGGCGCCGAAGACCACCAGCTCGGCGAGGAACAGGTTCCGGAAGTCGCGGTTGCGGACGAGGACCGAGAGGGTGGGTGACACGCCGGCACCCTACCGGGCCGCTCCCGGGCCGGAAGCGCGACGCAGCAGGTCGGAGACCGTGACGAAGGTGTAGCCCGGGGCCCGCAGCCCGGCGATCATGTCGGGCAGCCCGCGCAGCGCCACCAGCCGCCGCTCGTCGCCGACGTCGTGCCCGAGCAGGATGGTGCCGGGGCGCACGTTGGCGACGATCCGCCGGGCGTGCCCGACCGGATCGTGCGGGAACTCGCGCTCGACCATCTGGAGCGTCCAGAGCACCACCCGGTAGTCCAGCCGGGCCGCGGCGTGCAGCACCGCCCCGCCGAGGTGGCCCCAGGGTGGCCGGAGCAGCCGGGGCGCGGAACCGGTGGCCGCGACGATCGCGTCGTGACTGCGACTCAGGTCGTCGTGCACCGTCGCGGCGTCCATCCGGGTGAGGTCGTGATGCGCCCAGCTGTGGTTGCCCACCTCGTGCTCGCCCATTCGGCCGCGCAGCACCGCGGCATGCCGGCGGGCCCGCTCACCGACCAGGAAGAACGTCGCCGGCACCCGGTGCTCGGCCAACGTGTCCAGCACCATCGGAGTCCACTGTGGGCGGGGACCGTCGTCGAACGTCAGCGCCACCAGCGGAGTGCCGAGCCGGACCCCCAGACCACCTCCACCCCGCCGCCGCCGACATCCTGCCGGCGGTTGCCGAGCGTGGCGCTGGCCGGGCCGCCGGCCAGCGGGAGTCGACGGTCGGCCACCCAGGTGCTCTCCACCGTGGCGGCGGGCCCGAGCGCCGCGCCGCCGAGCACCAGCGCGGATCGGCGCAGCAGCGTGCGCCGCCCCCACCGGCTCGCGCCGCCCGCCATCCGCGCCCCCGCACCCCAAGTAGGCACCAGCTCACTGAGCGTACCGCCGGGTGCGGCTCGGAGGCGCCCCGCGCGCGGTGCAGGTGGCAAGCGGGGCACCCGCCTATACGGGAAGCGTTAAGCGGGGGCCCCGCCTTTCACTCGGTCGGGGGAAGGGGGGAACGGCGGCTCTTCGGCAGGCGGAGCACCTCGAACTGGTCCGTGCCGTCGATCAACGCCCCGGACGGGCGGGCCGGCGGCACGGGCCGACCGTCCCCGCCCCCCACGGTCACCGGCTCCGGCTCCGGTTCCGACTCCGGCGCATCGGCCGGGGCCTCCACCGCCTCGGCCGGTTCCGGGGTGCCGCGGCGACGGTCCCGGCGCGCCCGCAGCGAACCCTTCGTGTGCTCCACCATCGTGTAGAGCGTCGGCACCAGCACCAGCGTCAGCAGCGTGGAGCTGAGCAGGCCGCCGATCACCACGATCGCCAGCGGCTTGGAGATGAAGCCGCCCTCGCCGGTCAGGCCGAACGCCATCGGCAGCAGCGCGAACACGGTCGCCACCGCGGTCATCAGGATCGGCCGCAACCGCCGCCGGCCCCCCTCGACGACCGCCTCGGTGACGCCCATCCCCCGCGCCCGGTACTGGTTGATCAGGTCGAGCAGCACGATCGCGTTGGTCACCACGATGCCGACCAGCATGAGCACACCGATCAGCGCCGGCACGCCCAGCGGCGTCCCGGTGGCCAGCAGCAGCGCGATCGCCCCGGTCGCCGCGAACGGCACCGAGATCAACAGGATCAGCGCCTGGGTCAGGCTGCGGAACGTGGCCACCATGATCAGGAAGACGATGGCGATGGCGGCCAGCACCGCCAGGCCGAGGTCCGCGAACGCGTCCGCCTGGTCGGCGCTCACCCCGCCGATGACGTACGTGGCGCCCGGCACCTCCAGCGCGTCCAGCTTCTTCTGCAACTCCTGCGTGGTGGCCCCGAGGTTCGAGCCGGTGGCCGTGCCGGTCACCGAGACGCTGCGCTCGCCGTCGATCCGGGTCACCTGCTGCGGTCCGTCGACCTGGTTGACGTCGGCGATCGCGTCCAGCGTCACCGCCCCCACCCGCAGCGCCCGCAGCTCGTCCACGCTCACCGGCGGCCGGGCCCCGGTGCTCAGCACCACGTCCTGCGCCGTGCCGTCGAGCGTCACCTGGCCGAGCGGCGCCCCCCGGTACGTCTGCGCCACGAGCTGCCCCACGGCCGCCTCGGTCAGGCCGGCGCGGGCCGCGGCGACCCGGTCCACGGTCACCTCCACCCGGGGCACCCGGGTGGCCAGGCTCGTGGTGACGTCCTCGACGCCCGAGGTGCCGGCCATCGCGGCCCGGACCTCCTCCGCCGCCCGCGCCAGCGTCTCCTGGTCGGCGGCCTGCACCACCACCTCGACCTGGTTGGCGGAGGCGTTCTGCCCGCCGCCGAAGGTCAGCTCGCCGACCTCCGGGCCGAGCGTGTCGAACTCCTCGCGCAGCGCCTCACGCACCGTCTTGGCGTCGGTGTCGTCGGAGAGCGCCAGCGACCAGGAGGCGCGGTCGCTGCCGCCACCTCCGGCGAACGGGTTGTCCCCACCACCGGCGCTGACCTGGTAGGTCTCCACCCCCGACGTACGCTTCAGCACCTCCTCGACGCGGGCGGCGGCCCGGTCGGTGCCGGCCAGGTTGGTGCCGGCCGGCATCTCCTGCCGGATGGCGAGCGTGTCCTGGCCGGAGTCGTCCAGGAAGTTCGTCTCCAGCTTCTGCGCCAGGCCGAACGTGCCCAGCAGCACCAGCAGGCCGAGCGCCACGGTGGCCCACCGGCTCCGCCGCGACCGGGTGGCGAACCCGATCACCGGCAGGTACGCCCGCTGCAACGGGCTGCGCAGCTCCTTCTCCTCGGCGGCCCGGCGCTCGGCCTCGTCGTCGGCGCGGTGACGCGGCCGCAGGAACCAGTAGGCGAGCACCGGGATGACCGTCAACGACACCAGCAGCGAGGCCAGCAGCGCCACCGTCACGGTGATCGCGAACGGCGCGAAGAGCTGGCCGACGAAGCCACCCACCAGGGCGATCGGCGCGAACACGGCGACCGTGGTGAGCGTGGACGCGGTCACCGCGCCGGCCACCTCACGGACCGCGGTCAGGACCGCCTCCCGCTTCGGCTCGCCGTACTCCAGGTGCCGTTTGATGTTCTCCAGCACCACGATCGAGTCGTCCACCACCCGGCCCACCGCGATGGTCAACGCGCCGAGCGTGAGCAGGTTCAGCGAGTAGTCGCCGGCCCAGAGCACGATCAGCGCGACCAGCACCGACAGCGGGATGGAGACCGCGGTGACCACCGTGGAGCGGACCGAGAGCAGGAAGACCAGGATCACCACCACCGCCATCAGCAGGCCGAGCAGGCCCTCGGTGGTGAGGCTCTCGATGGACCGCTCGACGAACGGGGCCTGGTCGAAGACCACGGTCAGCTCGGCGCCGGAGGCGGCCGCCAGGTCGTCCAGCCGGTCCCGGATGTCGTGCGAGATGCCGACGGCGTTGCCGTCCGGGCTGGCGGTGACCGCGATGCCCAGGCTCAGCTTGCCGTTGGTGCGGGTGAACGACGTCGCCGGGGCGAGCTGCTGCTCCACCCGGGCCACGTCGCCGAGGCGCACCGGCGCGGCGGGCGCGGTGGTGAGCACGATGCCGCGCAGGTCGTCCACGGTGCGGATCGGCGTGCCGACCTGCACCGGCAGCGAGCGGTCGCCGTCGGCCAGCGCGCCGGCCGGCACCGCCACCCCGTTGGTCCTCAACGCCTGCGCGATCGCGGTCGGCGCCACCCGGGCGGCGGCCAGCTTCGCCGGGTCCGGCGTGATCGCCACCACCTGGTCCCGGGCGCCGGTGACGTCCACCGAGCGGACCCCGTCCAGCCCCTCCAGCTCCGGCACCACGGCGGTGCGCAGCTTCTCGGCCAGTGCCCGCTCGTCGCCGTCGCCGGTCGCGGCCACCACCACGGCGGGCAGGTCGTCGGTGCTGCCGGCGATCACCTGCGGGTCGACGCCCTCGGGGAGCTGGGTGCGGTTGAGCGCGGTCTCCATCTTGTTGACCACGTCGTCCAGGTCGGTGCCGAACTCGTACTGCACCTGGATGGTCGCCGCGCCCTCACGCGAGGTCGAGGTGACCTTCTCCAGCCCCGGGATGCCCTGGAGACTGTTCTCGATCGGCTCCGCGACCTGGGACTCGACGATCTCGGGCGCGGCGCCCGGATAGGGCGCCACGATGAACGCGGCCGGGAACTCCAGCGACGGCAGCAACTGCTGCTTGAGCGACGGCACGGCGAACGCGCCGAACGCCGCGGTCACCAACGCGATCAGGGCGATCAGGCCCCGGTTGGCAAGGCTGAATCTGGCGAGCAACGACATGGGCGTTGGTCACTCCTGAGGAGGGGTCTGCGAAGTTGCCCTGAGTGTGCCGCACCCGCTCCCGTCGCCCGTGCCCGGGGCCGGACGCGCCTCAGGCCAGGTCGAGCGCGCGCGCGGCGGCGATCGCGTCGTTGGCGATGGTCAGCGGCGCGGGGGCGGTCGAGATGGCCCACTCCGGGTCCTTCAGGCCGTGCCCGGTGACCGTGCACACCACCCGCGACCCGGCCGGCACCCGACCGGCGTCGGCCTGCTGGAGCAGGCCGGCCACGCTGGCCGCGCTGCCCAGCTCGACGAAGACCCCGACCTCGCGGGCCAGCAGCCGGTAGGCGGCGAGGATCTCCCGGTCGGTGACCGCCGCGATCAGCCCGTCGGAGGCGTCGCGCGCGTCGACGGCCCTGGTCCAGCTCGCCGGGTTGCCGATCCGGATGGCGGTGGCGATGGTCGAGGGCTCGGGCACCATCCGGCCGGTGACGATCGGGGCCGCGCCGGCCGCCTGGAAGCCGTACATCCGGGGCGCCTTCGTGGCGTTGCCGTCGCGCAGGTCCTCCGAGTAGCCCATCCAGTAGGCGGAGATGTTGCCGGCGTTGCCGACCGGCAGGCAGTGGATGTCGGGCGCGTCGCCGAGCGCCTCGACGATCTCGAACGCGGCCGTCTTCTGCCCGTGCAGCCGGTAGATGTTGACGGAGTTGACCAGCGCCACCGGGAAGTCCTGGGCGAGCTTGCCGGCCAGCGCCAGGCAGTCGTCGAAGTTGCCCTGCACCTGGAGCAGCTTCGCGCCGTGCACCAGCGCCTGGGCCAGCTTGCCCAGCGCGATCTTGCCCTGCGGCACCAGCACCGCGCAGGTGATCCCGGCCCGGGCCGCGTACGCGGCGGCCGAGGCGCTGGTGTTGCCGGTGGAGGCGCAGATGATCGCCTTGTCGCCGTCCTCCACGGCCTTGGAGACGGCGACCGTCATGCCCCGGTCCTTGAAGGAGCCGGTCGGGTTCGCGCCCTCGACCTTGAGCCACACGTCGGCGCCGACCCGGGCGGAGAGCACCGGCGCCGGCAGCAGCGGCGTGTTCCCCTCGTGCAGGGTCACGACGGGAGTGGCGTCGGTGATCGGCAGCCGGTCCCGGTACGCCTCGATCAGCCCTCGCCACATGTCCCGCTCCTCGCTTCCGTCGCCCCGGTCGCGGGGCCTGTCACCAGCGTGGCCCACCCTGCCTCGCCGGCCACCGCCACACCCTGCCCTAACCATCAGGCGGGACGCGCGGGCTACGCCCCGCCCTCGACCCGCAGCACGCTGGTGACCGAGCGGACCGTGTCCAGCCCGCGCAGCTCCCGCACGGTGGCCGCGAGCGCGGCGTCCGGCGCGACGTGGGTCACGATGACCAGCTCGGCGTCGCCGCCGGCGGGTCCCTGCCGCACGGTGGCGATGGAGACCTCGTGCCGGGCGAACACCCCGGCCACCGACGCCAGCACACCCGGCCGGTCGGCCACGTCGAGGCTGATGTGGTAGCGGGTGAGCGCCTCCCCCATCGGTCGCACCGGCAGGTCCGCGTACGCCGACTCGCTGGCCTGGCGCACCCCGGCGATGCGGTTGCGGGCGACCGCGACCACGTCGCCGAGGACGGCGCTGGCAGTCGGCGCGCCGCCCGCGCCGCGGCCGTAGAACATGAGCTGACCGGCCGCGTCGGCCTCGACGAAGACCGCGTTGAACGCGTCGCCGACGCGGGCGAGCGGGTGGGCCAGCGGGATCATCGCGGGATGCACCCGGACGTTGACGGTCTCGCGCCCGGCCGCGTCGACGCCCCGGGCGGCGATGCAGAGCAGCTTGATCGTGCAGCCCATCGCCTTGGCGCTGGCCACGTCCGCCGCGGTCACCTCGGTGATGCCCTCGCGGTGCACGTCGGCGGCGGTGACCCGGGTGTGGAACGCCAGCGAGGCGAGGATGGCGGCCTTGGCGGCGGCGTCGAAGCCCTCCACGTCGGCGGTCGGGTCTGCCTCCGCGTAGCCCAGCTCGGTGGCCTCCTCCAGCGCCTCGGCGAAGCCGGCGCCGGTGGCGTCCATGGCGGAGAGGATGAAGTTGGTGGTGCCGTTCACGATGCCGGTGACCCGGGTGATCCGGTCGCCGTGCAGCGACTCGCGCAGCGGGCGCAGCAGTGGGATGGCGCCGGCGACGCTCGCCTCGTAGTAGAGGTCGGCGCCGCCCTCGGCGGCGGCGTCGTGCAGCGCGGCGCCGTCCTCGGCGAGCAGCGCCTTGTTGGCGGTGACCACGCTCTTGCCGGCGCGCAGCGCCTCGACCAGCCAGCCCCGGGCCGGCTCGATGCCGCCGACCACCTCGACCACGACGTCCACGTCGTCCCGCTTGATCAGCCCCAGCGGGTCGGTGGTGAACAGGCCCTCGTCGACCGGCAGGTCGCCACGGTCGCGGCCGAGCCGGCGGACCGCGATGCCGGCGATCTCCAACGGCGCGCCGATCCGGGCGGCGAGGTCGGCCGACTGCTCGTGCAGCAGGCGAACCACGTCGCTGCCGACGGTGCCGCAGCCGAGAAGTGCCAAGCGAACCGGTAAGGTCATCCCACATCCAATGCGAGCAGGTCGTCTTCCGTCTCCCGGCGAACGATCACCCGGGCCGACCCGTCGCGTACGGCGACGACCGGGGGGCGCGGCACATGGTTGTAGTTGCTGGCCATGCTCCGGCAGTAGGCCCCGGTGCCGGGCACCGCGACAAGATCTCCGGGCTGCACGTCGGCGGGCAGGAATTCATCCTTCACCACGATGTCCCCGGACTCACAGTGCTTTCCCACCACCCGGGCGAGCAACGGCGGGGCGGCCGACGTCCGGTTGGCCACGGTGGCCGAGTAGGAGGCGTCGTAGAGCGCGGTGCGGATGTTGTCGCTCATCCCGCCGTCGACGCTCACGTAGGTCCGCAGGCCGTCCAGGTCCTTCACGGTCCCGACCTGGTAGAGCGTGAACACGGCCGGGCCGACGATCGCCCGGCCGGGCTCGACGGAGAGGTGCGGCACGGCCAGGTTCTCCGCCGCGCACTCCCCGTCGACGATCTTGCGGAGTCGCTTGGCCAGGTCGTGCGGCGAGGCCGGGTCGTCCTGCGTGGTGTACGCGATGCCGAAGCCGCCGCCCAGGTCCAGCTCGGGCAGCTCCACGCCGCGGGCGTCGCGGATCTGCGCCTGGAGGGCGAGCACCCGGCGGGCGGAGACCTCGAAGCCGCTGGCGTCGAAGATCTGCGAGCCGATGTGCGAGTGCAGCCCGCGCAGCTCCAGCACGTCCTCGTCGAGGATCCGGAAGGCCGCCGCGGCGGCCGCGCCGCCGGCCAGCGAGAAGCCGAACTTCTGGTCCTCGTGCGCGGTGGCGATGAACTCGTGGGTGTGCGCCTCCACGCCGACGGTGACCCGCAGCAGCACCCGGGGGCGCACGTGCCGCTCCCGGGCCAGCGCGTTGAGCCGGTCGATCTCGTCGGACGAGTCGACGATGATCCGCCCGACCCCGGCGTCCACCGCCCGGGTCAGCTCGGACACCGACTTGTTGTTGCCGTGGAAGCCGATCCGTTCCGGCGGCATCCCGGCGGACAGCGCGGTGGCCAGCTCGCCGCCGGTGCAGACGTCGAGGAACATGCCCTCCTCGGCGATCATGCGGACCACCGCCCGGCAGAGGAACGCCTTGCCGGCGTAGTAGACGTCCGCGTCCGGGAAGGCGGACCGGAACTCGCGGCAGCGTTCGCGCAGGTCGTCCTCGTCCAGCACGTACGCCGGGGTGCCGAACTCGGCGGCCAGGTCACGGACGTCGAGGCCGGCGGCGGTCAGCGCGCCGGCCGGGCCGCGCGCCACGTGCCGCGGCCAGAGCTGCGGCACCAGGGAGTTGACGTCGACCGGGGTACGCAGCCAGGCGGGCCCCCGGTTGCCGATGTCGCCGTGCAGGGCACCGGCCTCGTGCGCGCGCACCAGCTCACATCCTCTCGGGCGCCGAGACGCCGAGCAGGCGCAGGCCGTTGGCGATGACCACCCGGGTGGCGTCGTTGAGCCAGAGCCGGGCCCGGTGCAGGTCGGTGACCTCCTCGTCGCCGCGCGGCAGGATCCGGCAGTTGTCGTAGAACCGGTGGTATGCCTGCGCCAGGTCCTCCAGGTAGTGGGAGAGCCGGTGCGGGGCGCGCAGCTCGGCCGCGGCGGCCACCACGGACGGGAACGCGGCCAGCGCCTTGAGCAGCTCGTTCTCCTTCTCGTGGTCGAGCAGCTCGGCGTGGAAGTCGGCGGCGTCGCCCCGGGTCAACCCCACCTCGGCGGCGTTGCGGTTGACGCTCGCGGTGCGGGCGGCCACGTATTGCACGTAGTAGACCGGGTTGTCGCGGGTGGCCCGGGTCCACAGCTCCACGTCGATGTCGATCGGCGAGTCGCTGGAGTAGCGGGCCAGCGCGTAGCGGGAGGCGTCCACGCCGATCGCGTCGACCAGGTCCTCCAGGGTGACCACGGTGCCGGCCCCGCTTGCTCATCCGCACCGGGGCGCCGTCGCGGACCAGGTTGACCAGCTGGCCGATGAGGATCTCCAGGTTGCGCGCCGGGTCGTCACCGAAGCAGGCGGCCATCGCCCTCATCCGGCCGAGGTAGCCGTGGTGGTCGGCGCCCAGCATGATCACGACCCGCTCGAAGCCGCGCTCCCGCTTGTCCAGGTAGTAGGCGCAGTCGGCGGCGAAGTAGGTCCACTCGCCGTTGGACTTGCGCAGCACCCGGTCCTTGTCGTCGCCGAAGTCGGTGGTGCGCAGCCAGGTCGCGCCCTCGGACTCGAAGACGTGCCCCTGCTCGCGCAGTCGGGTCAGCGCCGCCTCCAGCTCGCCCCGATCGTGCAGGTCCTTCTCGTTGAAGTAGGTGTCGAACTCGACCCCGAAGTCGCGCAGCGAGGACTTGATCTCAGCGAACATGAGCTGGACGCCCTCGACCCGGAAGACCTCCTGCGCGGCGGCGTCGTCCAGCTCGCGCACCTCGGGCCGGCGGTTGACCACCTCGGTGGCGATCTCCGCGAGGTAGGCCCCGCCGTAGCCGTCCTCCGGCGCGGGCTCACCCTTCACGGCGGCCAGCAGGGAGCGGGCGAACCGGTCGATCTGGGAACCGGCGTCGTTGAAATAGTATTCCGTGCCCACGTCGGCCCCGGTGGCGCGGAGCAGGCGGCTGAGCGCGTCGCCGACGGCCGCCCAGCGGACGCCGCCGATGTGCACCGGACCGGTCGGGTTCGCCGAGACGAACTCCAGGTTGATCCGCTGCCCGGCCAGCGTGTCGCTGCGCCCGTACGCCGGGCCGGCCTCGACGATCGACCTGGCGAGCTGGCCGGCGGCGGCCGCGTCCAGCCGGATGTTCAGGAAGCCCGGGCCGGCGATCTCCACCGACTTGACCCCCGGCGCCCGGCCGAGTTGCTCGGCGAGCGCGGTCGCCAGCTCCCGCGGGGGCACCCCGACCTTCTTGCTGAGCTGGAGCGCCAGCGTGGAGGCGTAGTCGCCGTGATCGGGGTTGCGGGGTCGCTCGACGGTGGTCTGCGCGGGCAGCGCGGCGCGGTCCAGACCCCGCTCGTCGAAGACGGCGTGGGCTGCGGCGAGGACGACCTCGGCGAGTTCTGCGGGAGTCACCGAACCATGTTATCGGGGGTAGACTCGGGCACCGCGGCGGCGACCCAGCATGTGAACGGGCCCCGCGCTCCCCTGACCGACCGACCTGACGAGGCACGATGAGCATCAGCACCCCGGGCGGCCCGGAACGCCGTCCCACCGTGGTCAGCACCGGCAAGAAGCCGGCCGCCGGCCGGCCCGCCGCGGGCGATAAGCCCGCCGCCAAGGCCGGTGCGGGCAAGCCCGCCGGCAAGGGCGCGCCACGGCCGGGTGCCGGGGGCAAGGGCCGCAAGCCGGTGACCCCGGTGAAGGTGAGCCAGGGCCGTTCGTGGGGTCCGATCGCGCTCTTCGCCGCGGTCGGCGTGCTCGCCGTCGCGATCATCGGCATCGGCGCCTGGTCGGTCTACCAGGGCGCCCAGCCGTGGCAGAAGCGGGCCGACGCGATCAGCGGCATGGTCGACTTCCGCAAGAAGGACAAGGACCTGGTCAAGGGCGGCAACCACCAGCCGGGCACGATCAAGTACGAGCAGTCCCCGCCGGTCGGCGGCCCGCACAACCAGGCCTGGCAGAACTGCATGGGCGACGTCTACGACGCCCCGATCGCCAACGAGCACGCGGTGCACAGCCTGGAGCACGGCACGGTCTGGATCACCTACCGACCCGACCTGCCCGCCGACCAGGTGGCGACGCTCAAGAGCAAGGTGCAGGGCCAGGAAAAGCTGATGCTCAGCCCGTACGAGGGGCTGGACAAGCCGATCTCGCTCCAGGCCTGGGGCTTCCAGCTCAAGGTCGACAACGCCGACGACGGCCGGATCGACGACTTCATCAAGACGCTGCGGGTGAACGCCTCGATCGAGGGCCCGAACGCGCTCTGCGACCAGGGCATCACCGCCACCGGCACCACCCCGCGGGACAACGTCCAGCCGAACATGCCCGAGCAGCCGACCCAGTGAGGACGCCGCGATGACCGCTCCGGTGACCACCGACAGCGAGCTCGACGAGACGCCGGCCGCCGACGAGCGCGGCCGGCCGGCGGTCCGCCGCTACGGCGTGCTCGCCCTGGCCGCCGCCGTCGTGGTGGGGCTGCTCCTCGGGTACGCGGGCGGCCTGCTCACCCCGACGCTCACCAGCCCGGGCGACACCTCGGCCGAGGCCGGTTTCGCCCGGGACATGACCACCCACCACAACCAGGCGGTGGCCATGGGGCTGCTGGCGTTCCGCCAGGGCCAGGACGCCGAGGTGCGCCAGGTCGGCGTGGACATCGCCACCGGGCAGCAGGGTGAGATCGGGACCATGCAGACCTGGCTGCGCTCCTGGAAGCTGGACCCGACCGGTGTGCAGGCCCCGATGGCGTGGATGCCGGACGGCGCCGGCCTGGTGAAGGACGGTCTGATGCCGGGCATGGCCACGCCCGAGGAGATGGCGAAGCTGCGGGCGGCGAGCGGGCGCGAGTTCGACGTGCTGTTCCTGCAGATGATGATCCGCCACCACATCGGCGGGGTGCACATGATCGACGGCATCCTCGACGAGGGACACGACGACGACGTGCTGGCGGTCGCCCAGGTCATGAAGAACACCCAGCAGAACGACCTGGCCAACCTCAACGCGGCGCTGAAGCGCCTGGGCGGAACCCCCTGACGTCCCGCTTGTCCATTTCAGGAGTTTTCTCCATACATATCGTGACCGGTTATGGTTCGGGCTCGTTGCGTAGGACGTGGGGGTTGCACTCAGAGACGCAGGGCGGTCGGTGACCAGCTGGTGCCGACGCCACACCATCGGCGGTGACGGAGCGGTGGCAGCCGTCCGTCGCGGACTGCGGCAGGGCGAGCCGGGAACGCTCAGTCGCGAACAGGAACTCGAACTGATCGACGTGCTGCGGGGCGTCCACCCGGACGAGTTCGGCCTCGACGAGGAGCTGTGGACGCGGCAGAGCCTGACCACGCTCATCGAGCGTCGGTTCGCGTTGGCGTTGGACGCCGGCACCGTCGGGGCGTACCTCCGGGCCTGGGGGCTGGGGCCGCGCGAGCCGCGCGAGCGTGCCTGCGGCCTGTGCGTGAGCGCGGTCGAGCGGTGGGTGCGCAGCGAGTACCCGGCGATCACGCGGGCCGCGCAGGAGCACGCCGCCGAGGTCTACTGGATCGGCCGGGTACGGCTGCGGGGCACCATGCCGGCGGCCGACGTGGTCTCGGCGGTCTCCTCCCGGGGGCGGGTGCGGTTCATGGTGACCACACCCTCGGTAGACCCACCGCTGCCCCGGGACTTCGTGCTGCGGCTCAGTGGCGCCGAGGAACGCACCGTGCACCTGATCGTGGACGGCTCCTGGCCGCGCAACGAGTGGCCCCGCCGGCTGCCCCGCCGCATCGCGCTGCACCCGTTGCCGAGCTGCGGTCGCGCCGTCGCCGCGGCCTGACCGGTGAAGATCGACTCCCGGGCGACACCGATTCGGTGATCCGGGAAGGGGTTTGCTACTCTTCTCGGGTCGCTGAGCCCCCGTAGCTCAGGGGATAGAGCACCGCCCTCCGGAGGCGGGGGCGCAGGTTCGAATCCTGCCGGGGGCACCAGAAGACGTCGAAGCCCGGGCCTCGCGCCCGGGCTTTCGCGTCGGCTCAGCCGGCCTCGCGCCGCGCCTTCGCCCGCCGCTTTCCCTCGTGCATCGCCTGGACCCGGGCCACCGGGATGCCCCGCCCCTCCTCGACCAGTTCCGCCGGCAGCGACTGCGGATCGGGCAGCGCCTCCGCCCACGGATCCCGCGCGCCGAGCAGCGCCGGCACGGTTCGCACGGTGAAGTCGGCGGGCGTCGCCGACTCCAGGTCGGCCCAGCCGACCGGGTACGACACCGGCGTGCCCGGCCGGATCCGGGGGCTGTAGGCGGCCACCACTGTCGCCCCGTACGCCCGGGTGGAGTCGACGAAGACCCGGCCGCCCCGGTCGGCCACGATGAACGCGGTGGTGGCCAGCGCCGGGTCGAGCCGTTCGGCGCGGGCCGCGAGCGCCCGGGTCGCCGCGGCGGCCTCCTCAGCCGTGGTGGCCGGCGCCACCGGCACGATCACGTGCAGGCCCTTGGCCCCGCTGGTCTTGACCGCGCCGGCCAGCCCGGCGTCGGTGAGCGCCTGCCGCACCAGCAGCGCGACCCGCACCGCCACGCCGAACGAGTCGCCCTCCGGCGGGTCCAGGTCGAGCACCAGGTGGGTCGGGTGCTCGGCCTGCCCGGCGCGGGCCAGTGGGGCGTGGTATTCCACCGCCCGCTGGTTGGCGAACCAGAGCAGCGTCCGCCGGTCGTCGCAGAGCGCGTACGAGATGCGCCGGTGCGACGCCTCGGCCCAGACCTCGGTGCGGCACACCCAGTCCGGCGTGTACTTCGGCAGGTTCTTCTGCATGAACGGCTCCTGCCCGGGCCGGACCCGCAGCACCGACAGCGGCCGGTCGCGCAGCTCCGGCAGGAGCCGGCCGTGCACCGCGTCGAGGTAGTCGACCAGGTCGCGCTTTGTCGCGGCGGCGCCGTCGAACAGTGGCTGGTCCAGGTTGGTCAGCGGAATCCCGTCGCGGGTCTCGTCAGCGGCGCCCATCCGCCCACCTTCCCGGCCCGGGCCCGGCCCGGCAACCCGACACGGCGGCCGGCTCGTCCGCCGACGCCGTCGCGCCGTCCGGCAGTGGGCGACCACGCTGCAAACCTGATGGCGTGAACGAGTCAACGGCCAGCAGGACCAGCGGCCCGATGCGGGACGGGCGCGACGCACCTCCGCCGCAGGCCGACTGATCCGTTCATGTCAGCACGTTTGCAGGCCGGAGGAGCAGCGGTCTCCGCCCGGATCCGCCGCACCGAGCTGGAACGGCGGGCACCGGTCGCCTGTGGCGAAGCCCACGCAATCCGTCTGACCGATCGGTCAGGTGCTGACCGATCGGTCAGGCATGCTGGAGGGCATGGCGCGCGCTACCCCGGCCACCCACGACGAGCTGCTCACCGCCGCGGCCCGTCGGTTCGCCGTCACCGGTTACAAGGGCACCTCGTTGCAGGACATCGCCCGCGACGTGGGGTGCTCCAAGGCCACCGTGCTCTACCACTTCGCCAGCAAGGACGCGCTGCTCTGCGAGCTGATGGCACCCGCCATCGCGGTGCTCGAACAGCTCGACGCCCGGCTCGCCGAGCCGACCGGCGCCGAGGCCCAGCGGATCGCCGCCGAGGGCTTCGTCGACCTGGCGGTCCGGTTCCGCCGGGAGATCGCGTTGCTCCGGGGCGAGTTCCCCGACCTGCTCCAGCAGCCGGCGTTCGCACACATCCAGCAGATCTCCGAACGACTGGTCGCCGCCTTCGCCGGGTTCTCCGACCGGCCGGCGGCCCGCATCGCCGCGCTCGTCGTGCTGGCCGGCATCGCCGAGACCTGCGGTGAGTTCCTGGACATCCCCGATGAGGAGCTGCGACCCGCGCTGCTCGCCGTGGCGCACCGCGCGCTCGAACCCACCACCTGATCCCACTGTCGCAATCCCGAGGACGAAGGAAGGTCCATGGCGACCCTGCTGTACCGGCTCGGCCGGGCATCCCTGCGCCGGCGGCGACTCGTCGCCGTCGTCTGGCTCGTCGTACTCGTCGGTCTCGGTCTGGCCGCGGCCACGCTGCGCGGCCCGACGGCGAGCAACTTCACCATGCCCGGCACCGAGTCGCAGAAGACGATCGACCTGCTCGCCGACCGGTTCCCGGCGGCCAGCGGCGCCACCGGCACCATCGCGGTCAAGGCGCCGCAGGACGGCGCGCTCACCTCGCCGGCCGGCCAGGCGGTGGTCAAGCAGGTCACCCAGGAGGCGGCCACGCTGCCCGGGGTGGTCGGCGCGATCGATCCCTACCAGGCGCAGGCGCTCACCCCGGAGGGCCGGTACGCGCTGATCCAGGTGCAGTTCGCCGGTCGCGCCGACGACGTCACCACCGAGCAGCGCGACGCCTACGAGAAGGTCGGCGCGCAGGCCGAGGCGCAGGGCTGGCAGATCGCGCCCGGCGGCGAGGTGCTCAACGGCGAGCCGGAGGTCGGCTCCACCGAGGCACTCGGCGTGCTGGTCGCGGCGATCGTCCTGGTCATCACGTTCGGTTCCCTGGTGGCGGCCGGGATGACCATGCTGAACGCGCTGATCGGCGTCGGCGTCGGCATGGCCGGCCTGTTCGCGCTCAGCGGCACGGTCGAGCTGACCAGCACCGCGCCGATCCTGGCGCTGATGCTCGGCCTCGCGGTCGGCATCGACTACTCGCTCTTCATCATCTCCCGGCACCGGCAGAGCCTGCTCGACGGGCTCTCGCCCGAGGAGGCGGTCGGCCGCGCGGTCGGCACCGCCGGCTCGGCGGTGGTTTTCGCCGGGGCGACGGTGGTGGTGGCGCTGGCCGGGCTGGCCGTGGTGGGCATCCCGTTCCTCACCGTGATGGGTCTGGCCGCCGCCGGCACCGTCACCGTGGCCGTGCTGGTGGCGATCACGCTGGCCCCGGCCCTGCTCGGTTTCGCCGGCCGCAAGGTGCTGCCGCGCAAGCTGCGCAACCGGGAGGCCGTCGCGGACCCGGGCACCGGCTCGGAGGACCGCTCCGGCTTCGGTTTCCGCTGGGCGCACTGGGTCACCCGGTTCCGCATCCCGGTGATCCTGGTCGGCCTGCTCGGCCTCGGCCTGCTCGCCATCCCGTCGCAGGACATGCGCCTGGCGCTGCCGGACGCCTCCACCGCCGCGGAGGGCACCCCGGCCCGGGTCAGCAACGACCTGATCCGGGAGGGCTTCGGCCCCGGCTTCACCGGCCGGCTCGCGGTCGTGGTCACCGCCGACTCGCCGCAGGCCACCCAGGCCGCCGTGCCGCAGGTCGCCGCGCTGGTCCAGAAGACCGACGGGGTGCTGGCGGTGGCCCCGCCGCAGCTCGACCCGTCCGGCCGCACCGCGCTGCTCGGGGTGATCCCGAAGACCGGTCCGACCGACGAGAAGACCGAGGATCTGGTGCACGACATCCGCCGGCAGGTGGGCGGCATCCAGAACGCCGACGTCCTGCTCACCGGCGTCACCGCGATCGGCATCGACGTGTCGGAGAAGCTCTCCGACGCCCTGCCGGTCTACCTGCTGCTGGTGGTCGGACTCTCCGTGCTGCTGCTGATGCTGGTGTTCCGGTCGATCCTGGTGCCGGTCAAGGCGGCGCTGGGCTTCCTGCTCACCGTGGCGGCCACCTTCGGCATCACGGTCGCGGTGTTCCAGCAGGGCCACCTGGCCGACCTGCTCGGCGTGGACACGCCGGCGCCGCTGGTCAGTTTCCTGCCGATCCTGCTGATCGGCATCCTGTTCGGCCTGGCCATGGACTACGAGGTCTTCCTGGTCTCCCGGATGCGGGAGGACTTCGTGCACGGCGACACCGCCCGCCAGGCCACCATCAACGGCATGGGCCACGGCGCCCGGGTGGTCACCGCGGCGGCGCTCATCATGATCTCGGTGTTCGGCGGCTTCGTCTTCCTGGACGACCCGATCATCAAGTCGATGGGCTTCGCGCTCGCGATCGGTGTCGCCATCGACGCGTTCGTGGTCCGGATGACCATCGTGCCGGCGGTGATGTCGCTGCTGAACAACGCCGCCTGGTGGCTGCCCCGCTGGCTGAACAAGATCCTGCCCAACGTGGACGTCGAGGGCGAGGGCCTCCGCACCCACCTCGCCACCCACGAGCCCGCCCAGGTGAAGTGAAAGGCGGGGCCCCCTGTTAACGCCTGGCGCATAACAGGGGGCCCCGCCAAACCACCTCACACCCCGGCCGGATACGTCTCCATCTCGCCCGGCGTCACCAACGCCGGCAGCGGGTGCAACGCGGTCGTCTCGTCGCACCAGACGAACGCGTCGTACCGCTCCCCCAGCCGGGTCGGCACGTAGTTGCCCCAGGACTCGAAGCTCGGGTCGTAGACCACGCCGATGGCCCGGTGATCCGCCTCGCCGGTCACCCAGTCCGGCTCGTCCGGGCCGCCGAAGACCAGCACCGCCCGGTCCGGCATCAGCTCGTGCAGACGGTGCTCCAGCGACCCGTCCCGGGCCGGCGGCACCGCCATCGTCTCCGCCGGGGAGCCCCAACGCGGCGCGGCGACCACCGTCCCCCGCCAGCTTCCGAAGCCGACCAGCGCGACCGCGTCCCGGCCGTGCCGCTCCCGGGCGAGCTGGCCGATGGTGACCATGCCGTCCGCCGCCATCTCGGTGGCCCGCGCGTCGCCGACGTGCGTGTTGTGCGCCCACACGACGCCCCGCGCGTCCGGCCCGTAGCGGTCGAGCAACCGGTCCAGCGTGTCGGCCATGTGCACGTCGCGGACGTTCCACGACTCCGGGCCGCCACCGACCATCGCCCGGTAGTAGCGCTCCGCGCCGGCCACCACCTCCGCGTTCTGCCAGGCCGCGAAGCGGTCCGGGCCGTCCGCGGCGGCCTGTTCCCGGGTACGCGCCAACAGCCGCACCACCTCCTCCTCGCACCGGGCGGAGACGAACCGGCTGGCCATCCCGTACTCCTCGACCTGTTTGCCGTAGGGCTCGAAGCAGCGGTACGCCTCCTGGGCCGCCTCCAGCGAGGCCGGGTCCTCCTCGCCCAGATAGTCGAAGATGGCCTGCATCGACTCCCAGAGCGAGTAGACGTCGAGGCCGTGGAAGCCGGCCCGTCCCCCCTCGGGGCGCTCCAGGTTCCAGGCCCGCAGCCAGCGGCAGAACCGGGCCACCTCGGCGTTCGCCCACATCCAGGTGGGCCAGCGTTCGAACCGCTCCAGCGCGACCAGCGGATCGGCCAGCCCGCCCGGCGCGCCCACCACCGAGCGGTGCACCCGGTCGCAGTCCGGCCAGTCCCCCTCCACCGCGACGAAGTCGAAGCCCTGCTCGGCGATGAGCCGGCGGGTCAGCTGCTCCCGCAGCCGGTAGTAGTCGTAGCTGCCGTGCGTCGCCTCGCCGATCATCACGATCCGGGCGTCCCGAACGCGTTCCAGCAGCGGGTCGAAGTCGCTCGGCGCGCCGAGCCGCTGTACGAGCATGGGGGCGGCTACCCGGGACCCGCCGGGGCAAACCGAAGCCGTACTGGCATGCCCGCGCGCACAGCGGGTAGCCGCGCGGCATGACCGTCACCGGCGCGCAGTTGCAGGAGTTCCTGGCCGGACTCGACTACCCGGTCTCCCGGGAGGACCTGGTCCGCTGGGGGCAGGAGAACGGTGCCAGCACCGAGGCGCTCCAGGCGCTCCGGACCCTGCCGGCCGAGGAGTTCGACACCCCGGCCGAGTTGGGTGAGGCCCTGGTCACCGTCACCGGTTAGCCGACCAGAGGTGTTAAAGCGGGGCCCCCTCCTCTACCCCAGGCGTTAAGCGGGGGCCCCTCCTTGCATCGTCACGGTGATGGTGTGGTGGCCGGTGGCGCCGTCGGGGAACGGGGGACGGCGCTGCTCGGGCTGTACCGCGCCGGTGCCGTCGGTGGCGCGTACCCGCAGGCTGTGCGGGCCGGGCGGAGCGGTCCACGCGTACCGCCACTGGACCCAGGTGTCGACCGAGGCGGTGGGCAGCAGCTCGGCGGCCCGCCACGGGCCACCGTCCACCGAGACCTCCACCGCCGCGACGCCCCGGTGCTGCGCCCAGGCCACCCCGGCCACGGTGACCCGTCCCGCGGGAGGCCTGGCGAACGGCGCGGGCCGGTCGATCCGGGACGCCGTCTTCACCGGCGCCTCCCGCGCCCACCCCCGCCGCACCCAGTACGCGTCGAAGGCGTCGAACGTGGTCACCTCCAACTCGGTGACCCACTTGCACGCGCCGGCGTACCCGTACAGGCCGGGGGTCAGCATCCGGACCGGGAAGCCGTGCGTGAACGGCAGCGGCGCGCCGTCCATGCCGACCGCGAGCATGGCGTCCCGTCCGTCGAGGAGTGTCGCGATCGGCGTGCCGATGGTCATGCCCTCGTCCGAGCGGGCCACCAGTTGGTCGGCGCCGGCCCGGATGCCGGCGTCGCGCAGCAGCGGGGCGAGCGGCGCGCCGAGCCACCGGGCGGTCCCCACGTACGGGCCACCGACCTCGTTGGACACGCAGCTCAGCGTGACGTCCCGCTCGATCAGGTCGCGGTCGAGCAGGTCGGCGAAGCTCAGCTCGACCGGCCGTTCGACCAGGCCGTGCAGCCGCAGCCGCCAGGCGTCCACGTCCAGCCGGGGCACGGTGAGCGCGGTGTCGACCCGGTAGAAGTCCGCGGTCGGGGTGCGGAACCCGGGCGCCACCC